>NZ_JBHJTL010000016.1:33639-98483 GCF_042264065.1 Streptomyces sp. NPDC056222
GGCCCCAGTCCCAACCCCCGGGGGGGGGGCGGGCCGTCGGCCCGGCCCTGGGCCCGGGCCCCCCGCCGCTCGCGGGCACCGGCTGCCGGTGCCGAGCAGCAGGTGACGGGCGGCGATGCAACCTCCGCTCCCCAGACGGTGTTTGAGATGTCCAGTCCCACTTCGCTCAGTCCTCCGGCCACCTATTCTGTTTGTCATGACTGTCCAGCCTTCGGAGCCCTCTCCGCGTCCTGCCCCATCGGGAGAGCTCCGCGCCTCTCACGACGACCGGGAAGCCGTTGTGGAGCAGCTGCGCGATGCGGCAGCCGAGGGGCGAATCGATTTCGATGAGCTGGAGTCCCGCCTGGAGCAGGCGCTGAGGTCCAGGACTCACGCCGAGTTGGCCGTCCTGACCGCCGACTTGCCGAGGCCGGATTCACCTGAGAGCGGGCCGCCGCTGGTGCTCAAGGGCGGCATGTACGGCGCGTCTCGAGGCCCCGGGCGCTGGGACGTCCCCGGGCACGTGATCGCTCACGGAGGCGTGGGGGGTGTGAAGGTCGACTTCACCCGGGTCGAGTGTCGCCTCACGGAGGTCGCAGTGGAGGCGTACGGGGAGACATCCGGTGTCACGATCGTCATCCCCGACGCCTGGGTCGCGGACACCACAGGCATGGATCCCGGCGTCGGCGGCCTGACGGACAAGACCACCACCGACCGGCTCCCGGGAACCCCGCTGATCCGGCTCACAGGGTCCGGCGGCGCGGGAGGAGTGGTCATCCGCCACCCCAACCGCCGGGAACGACGCAAACTGGACAGCAACCCGACGCAGAGCTAGGACGCGTGCAGAGGTTCTGACCTTCCCCATCGTCAAGCACAAGGACGAGTCCAGGTACGGCACCTACCGCACCAAGGCCTCGTCCTCGCCCGGTACGACCGCATGGCGGCGGCCGACGTGGGCCTGACCACGCACCTCGTGGACGGCGAAACCGCACCTCCACCCTCACCCCGCCCCCGGGCCCCCGCCACCCGGCCGCCTGACACCCACACCACGCCTACGCGGCCCGGACCGGAGGAGACCGCCTCGGTTCGGGCCGCGACTCGAAAGGGGTCGACCATGGATGACGAGATCCAGCTGTTCAGAGACGATGACGGCCTGGCGGTCTTCGGAGACCGAACAGCGGTCGAGCGCTTCCTCGTCTCCGAGGGACTGCCGTCGAAGGGCTTTGGAACGCGACGGCTCGGATCCGCCTTCGGCAGTGCGGCCGGAATCGCGCAGACGGGTTCCGGTATCGCCGCCGACTCGGGTCTCTGGCTGAAGGTGACCAAGGAGTCCGCGCAGCGTATCGACAGGATCGGGCTGAGGAGGAGTGCCGCGACGGGACTCGAAACAGGAGTGCTGAAGGGCCCCAAGGGCCAGATCGACGGGTTCGTCGAGTTCGCGAAGGGATCGGGAGCGCTCCGGGGCAACCCGGCGCAGCTGGCCAACATCGCGGTGGCCATGGCGCAGTTCGCGCTGCAGCAGGCCATGGACGAGGTCGCCGACTACCTCGCCACGATCGACGAGAAGGTCGACGACGTGCTCCGTGCCCAGGAGGACCAGGCGCTGGCGCAGATGATCGCGGTGGACTTCGCGATCAAGGATGCCGTCACCATCCGGGAGCGGGTGGGCCGGGTCTCCGAGGTCACGTGGTCGAAGGTGCAGAACGCGCCGACGACGATCGCGTACACCCAGGCGTACGCGCTGCGTCAGCTCGACGCGCTCGCGGAGAAGACGGAGCGCAAGAGCAAGATCGGTGATCTCGCCAAGGCGTCCAAGGAGATCGAGTCCAAGGCGCGGCAGTGGCTCGCCGTGCTGGCGCACTGCTTCCAGCTCGAGGACGCCTTCGCCGTGCTCGAACTCGACCGGGTGCGGGACACGGACCCGGACGACCTGGACCGGCACCGCCTCGGGCTCCGGGCCGCCCGGAAGAACCGGATGGAGCTCATCTCGGAGAGTACGGAGCGTTTGGTCGCGCGGTTGCACACGGCCGCCGGCACGGCCAATGCGAAGGTGCTGCTGCACCCGACCACGTCCCGCGAGGTGGTGCACGCGCGTAACCACGTCGAGGTCGCCGTCGTCGACTTCCACGGGAGGCTCGGCATCGCGCGCGATCAGGAGTCGTTGGAGGCGCGGCGCTGGAAGGACGCGGCTGTGGAGGTGAGGGACAAGGCGCTGGAGAAGGGCGCGGAGAACATCGACGCCGCCCGGCGCCTCGGCACCGAGACCCTGGACCGGGCCAGGTCGGCGACGGGCAAGCTCTCCGGCGGGATCGCCGAGCGAGCGCTCCGCCGGCGCGGGGGCGGGGGCGAGGAGGAAGCCTGAGGGGGCGTGACCCTCAGCCACGTGGCTTCTGTGGGGCTGGGCCAACGATCCTCGCGGCTCGATGTACCTCGACCGGCTTCACAGGAGCCGTTCCGGCCTCGCCGGCGGCCGCCTCGGCCGAGCCGCCCGAGCGCCGACGAGCGGACCTGTCGCGGCGCGCGACGCCGTCTTCGTCCACAAAGCTCCCGCCGACGCGCGCCCTGCCCAGTGGGCGTTCTCCGGCTCCCGGGGAGCGTCCGAGGCGACCTGACCGTCGTCACGATCACCGGTACCGCTTCCAGCTGACAGCCCCGACTCACCGCCTGCCCGTCACCGCCTGCCCGGAGCCGTCGGCGCCGGCCCGGTGCCGTACTTCGCCGATGTGCTCACCGGCCTCGGCTGGGCACCGCGGCTTGCTCCGCAGCAAGTCGAGCGCATCCACCAGCAGGAGCTGCAACGCGCGTACGAGCTCTGCGGCGGGAACTCGAGGTTGGCGGAGAACCCCAGGAGGGCGAGCAGCGGCATCCCTGCGCGGGGGAGCTCACCCCGCCTGCGCCTTGAACCGCCAGACGGCGTGTTCCAGTCCCCCCGGCTCATGCCCGAGGAGGGCGGCGGCCTCCTCGTACACGGCTCGCAGCTCCGCGTACGTGAGGCCGGCAACCCCGGCCGTTGCCGCGAACGACCTCAGATGCGTGTCCACCGCGACCTGAGACCTGCCGACAAGGTTGCCGATGTAGTCGACGCTCTTCGGCCCCACCCCCTTCACTGTGCGCAGGGCGGCACGGTTGTCCTGGTGACCGAGCCACTCGTGGAGGTCGTCCCGGGTGTCGACGCCTCTGGCGGCCAGCAGTTCGGTGATGGCGTGAGCCGTCGCGACCCTGCTGGGACTGTTGAAGTTCATGGCGATGGCGAGGTCTTCCGTGGCCAGCCGGTTCCGGAACCCGCGGACCGTGACGGCGTCAGGCCATGCGGCCTGGAGCTGGAGCAGCCGAGGCAGGATCGTGGACCGGTATTTGCGGCGTGCCTGGAAGCTGGTGTCGCAGATGACGGCACCCATGTGCGTCCAGCCGCCGGGCGGATCGAAAGGGCCGTCGCCGAGGACGGACCGAACCTGGGCAGCGAGCAACTGAGCGCTGCTGAGAGTGTCCATGGGCCCATGATGACTTTCCCGTAGCGCAGTTGGAGCCTCCTCGACCTACTACCGGACCTGGCAGGGAACCGGGGCGTTCGCACTCCCGCCGGCCGTCGTCGCCTCCCCGCTCGCCCGACGCCCGTACGACCTCCGGCACTCGACGCTCTCCACGTGGCTCAAGCGGGCGTCGGCGCTACCGAGGTCGCCGAGTGCGCCAGCAACAGCATGGAGGTGCTGCTGAGCAGGTACGCGAAGTGCCCCGACGGCCGTCAGGAAGTGACGAATCGGCGCATCGAGGACCTGCTCCGCGAGCATGAGTGAGCGTCACCCCACGCCACGCCACGCCTTCGGTTCCGCGCCGCGAGGGCGATACGAACAATGCTTAGAACGGTGGGCTCCATCCAGGCGGCCAGTTCGTGTTGTGTCCGAGTGGCGGCCAAACGTCCGAGCCGTCGTAAGAGAGCCATTGACGGCCCAGCCACTCGCACTCCGGCACGGGGCCTTCCCAGTCGTCGGTACAGCGGTCGGCCCATCCCCGACCCACCAGCACCGGCCGGGTCAGCACCCCGCTCGGGGTCTCCTGCACGCGCAGGACCAAGCCCATGCCGTTGATCCCAGGGTTGCCGCGGGGCCCGTACGACACGCTGTGCGCACCCGAACGATGAAGGTCCAGGACCATCTCCTCGACCACAGCCGGCACACGGCCGGTCAGCTCCAGGCTGTCCAGGGTGACTTGAGGCCCGTAGCTGGCGTCGACAGCCACACAGAAGAGCCGACTGGCACCGTCGAAGTACGCGTAAAGGGCGGGTACCGCTGGGTGGAAGCCGAGCTGGATGCCGCAGATGTCAGGGAAGAAGGGGTCGGCGGAGAAGCGGCTCAGCTCAAAGGCTCCTGGGAGTGCAGCCTTCACCTCGCAGGCGTGCATGCCGAAGCGCAGCGGTCCGACACTCTCCAACGGCGTCAGCATCCACACCGGCTGAGCGGGCTCCGCCGTGGTCTCCCGCGCTCCCGCAGTCATCGCGCATCCCCTCCGTCCGTCGGCTGAATACACGGACCTGACCTGCGTCACGGCCCAAGATCCTGTCCACAAATAGTCCACGGACCTCGACATACGGCGGCAAAGCGCGGCACACGCCTGCACACGCAAGAAGACCCCGTCCTCAGCGTCTTAGCTGGTGGCGGGGTCTTTAGGCACTTCCTGCGAAGTGCCCCCGGCAGGATTCGAACCTGCGCACACGGCTCCGGAGGGCATGGCAGAGGCGCTTCGGATTGTGCGGCTCACCTGCGTAAACGTCAACGGGTCCCTTCACCGCCGCGCTGCTCACACGATATTCACACGCTGTGTCTCCTCAGCCCGTGCTCCCAGTGCACGGCTTGGGCTAGCCCAGTGGCGTCAAGAATGAGACTTGCGGCTGGTTTGTACCCCTATCCGAGATGACGGGTTCTCGTCACACTCTGGTTGGAGTGAGCGAGACATCCATTGGCTTGGTGCTGAGTGCGCTGGGGGAAGCCGTTGGCTTACGTTCCGATACTCAAAGGCAAAGCGGGGGAGTTCTCGGCTCTTGGGCATGTCACGCCTGCCGTCCGCTCATGCATCCGCCCTGTCATGGAGCTGGTCCCTGACCCAGACGTCCGTGACGTTCTGGAGACCTTCTGTGACCGTGCGATGGACGCAGTGCCCCAGGGGACGGTCCTGACTGTCGACAGCGGAGCTCTACCGACAGGACGAGTCCTTGAAGGCGATGCGGGTGGTCCCGTGACCCGCCTCAGCGAGTCGCTCGGCTTCCGTGGCGTAGCCATGTGCCCGGTCGTTCGGCACACAGACGAAAGAGACGTCCTGGTTGAGGCGGCACGGGCTGCGACGGAGCATCAGCGCGGTGCCTGTTTGCGGGTTTCCGTTGCCCTCGACTCGCCTCAGTGCCTCCCCGGTCACGCTCAGATCCGCGGGCTCCTCAAGGTGTTACGCCTAGAACCAGAAGAGGTTGACCTCCTCATTGACGCCGGTCCTGTGGATTCGGAGATGGAAAGGGATCGACTTGCTGGCCGCGCTGTTCTCGCCCTGGAGAGGCTTGCCTCATGGGGCTGGCGCCACGAGTGCGTTGCTGCCGGCGCTTTCCCCGTCAACCTGACCGGCTTCCCGAGGGGCCAAGCAACGCCGGTGGTCCGGAGAGACGCACAGCTCTGGCGACGCGTCCTCAACGGATACTGTGGGCAAACCCCAGACTTCGGAGACTTCGGCGTGACGCATCCGCGGATGCCCGTGAGGTCCAGGGGGACGCCGGATCCCAACATGCGCTACACGACACCGGATGCCTGGCAGGTCTTTGTCTATCCGCGAGTCCGCTCCGGCAATGACGACTTCTTTGTTTTGAGCGCTGACTTGGTCGACTCTCCTCACTGGCCGGCCACAGGCGCGCGAACGTCGTGGGGTGACGCCCGGCTGAACGAGTGCGCGAATCGTCAGAGGCTCAAGGCTGGAGGCGGAACGGAGTGGCGAGCTTGGGCGACCTCGCACCACCTGGCGCTGGTGTCATCCCACCTCGCCACGTTTGGGCACCCCTGAGGTGCCAGGGAACACTGGCCATTCAGGTTGGACCTCTTCGTCCCGAAGCAATTCGGGCACATGTATGAAGCGGTGAGACTGCTCCGCTGACCTGCGGCGGGAGTCCGTCAGTGTCCGTAGACGTCCGCAGGTGTGCGCTCTCGTTGTCACTCAGTTGGCACTCACTCTGAGGCCGAGGTCCTCAGTCTGTCCGCCCAAGGCCGGGCACGCCGAACCTAGGGTGTGTTTGAGTGGTCTGGGGCGGATTAGGTCACGGTGTCCTCGGAGATCTCAATCTCCACGCTCTCAGCCACAGCGCGAACGCGCTGCTGGATCTCACGGTGCCAGTAGTTGATGCGGATGGCTCCGTCCGTGGTGCCTTGCAGGGCCTCAGGCTGGCCGAAGTGCTGGACGATCCCATTCGCTAGGATGGCAGTCGCGGTGATGAGCGGACCGCCGTCCTGGGCGAGGTCGTCGACGTCGAAAACGGCTCCCGCATACGGCGGACGATCTGTCTGTTGGTCACCGAGCTGGTCTTGGAAAACCCGGGTTTGCACGAGCCTCGCCTGCAACTCGGCGGTGACCGGCCAGATCGACGCCCGGACCGTGGCGTTGCCGCCGGCCGCAGCGCGGTCACGGGCATGGTTGGCCAGGAAGCGGAGTCCGCCCCAAAGAGCGTTGAACAAGTGCACGTCGTCCACACTGCTCATTGATGAGTGCTCAGCGCTTGGGGTCATACGTCCACGGTCGTCCAGGATGGCGGCGAACGATCCGGCGCCACTCTCGTACAGTTCGCAGGCCAAACGAGTGGCCAGCCCCTTGCCACTCATCCTGTCGTCGGCAACGAGGCGCCCGCTGCCGACTGAAGCGCGGTACCAAACGGTGTGCCCCAGCTGAACACCCAACGGGTCCTTGTGAAGAACTCCGTCTTTGAACTCCTTAAGCGCCTTGGTGTCGAGCGTGAAGCTGCCAGGGACGTCGGGTACCAGCGTCACGACGGCGAAAGTCGTGGCGGACGTGTCGAGCCGCTGAATGAGGTCGGCCTCGTACTGGACGGCCTCGTCGAGCCTGCTCTGCATACCTGTGAACCGATTTCGGTAGGCAGTGGCTACTTCAGGCTCGGAGAGGTACGTGGTGGTGGCCCCGTTGCGCCGGGGGAAGCGCAGCGCGTTGTTGACGAGGACCGCGTGCGGGGCGTTGGGGCTCCTCGGGACCGCGATCAGGAAGAAGCCCTGGTCGTCCTGCTCTGGCGATTCGATCCGAAGGACATCAAAGGGTGGGAGCGGTGAAACCAGTGATGACACGATCTGGCGGATGCGGCCGACCTCGTTGTCGCTCAGGGCGACACCTGGGGCTGAACAGGCTCGGGCTTGGTCGTCCTCGTCGACTCCTAGGACGATGATTCCGCCCGCGGTGTTGGCCATGGCGGCGACGTCACCGGCGAGGTCCCGCCTGTCCGAGTCCTTGTTGCCATACAAGCCCCGCTTGAAGTCGAGGTCATAGTGCTCGGTGACTTGGCTATCCACGAGAGCAACGACCTGCGCGTAGGAGACGGAGTCGATACGGGAGGCGAAGAGGCGTTCTAGACGCCTGGAGCGGAGAGCGACCATGGGGCAGATTGTCATCCGGGCCGCACGGTGGTGTCTGCGAAATCGGCGCCTTGCTCTTGGTACGTGCAGAGCCTCCCTCGGGGAGACGGAGCGCGAATCGTTGCCTACTTCAGCTCCGGGTGTCGGCGACTGCGTCGGGAGTGTCAAGGGCTGCGCGAGCCGCAGCCTTGAATGCCGCAACGGAGCGATTGACCTGGCTGTGAATCGCGTCGCTACTCGGAAGGTCGTCCCGAGGAGGCGCGCTGCGTGCGGCACGCAGTTCGGAGACGATGACGGAGGCTTGCCAATCGGCGATCGAGCGCATGACGTTGGCAGCTTCCACTGCCACCGCGGCGGGCCCCTCTAGCTCCACGATGAACAATGACTTCTCAGTTCTGCGGATGAGTTCTCGCAGGCTGTCAGCGGTTCCGGTCGGTGCGTCCTGGCCGAGCAAGGTCCGCTCACGATGGGATCGTCTCAGTTCGTTCGACTGGGCAACGGAGTCTAGGAAGGCGGCATAAGCGTCTCGGCGCACTTGGCGTCGCCAGTGGGCATGCTGGCTCCTTGCCTGGTGCCGACCGGTTAAGCGAGCGGCTGCTACCGCCCCTCCGGCGCCGACGATCGAAGCCACGATGCCCGCCACCGCGCCCACCAACGCGATTTCCCCTGCGTTCATGGAGGCATTGTGCCCGCAGACGTGACCGGACAGCTCCCCTTGGAGCTGTCCGGGCTGTTTTTGCTGGTCAGGACTTCAACCGGACAGTCGGACAGCTGGGACACCCCGACTACAGCAGAGGATGCGCTCATGAACCGGGCAGAGGGTTTTGTCCTCGTGGGTTCAGGGAGTTGTCCCAGGTTTCGGTTGATCGCTCGGCCACAATGCCGGCTCGACCCTTCCGGCGCCATCCGCGCAACCGCGGAGGAAGACCCTGGCAATGTCCTCGTTCTTGTTGCTGACGGCATTCGACCACTGCAGTTGCTGCTCTAGACACCACTGGGTGAGATCGTCCCCGGACGTCTCTGTCGACTGACCGGAGAGATAGCCGGCCGCGTAGGCGTAGGGACTGGGCTCTTCCACGGCGACGCTGGAGCCGCACCCGGTGACGGCGGCGAGGGCGCAGGCGGCAAGAAGAGCAGCACGGAGCCGCAATTTGTACCCCCAAGGTTGTTTGCCGCGCATCCTACCTACGCCCGACTGGCCCGTACTTGCCCCCGTCGGAGGGCCGCGACGGCCCGGCCCGCTACGGTCGCGGAGTGCTGGCACCTTTTGACCCGGAGCAATTCGAACGTCATTGTGATCCGGTAAATACGTGCCGCTGACCTGCGATGGAAGTCCGCGGGCGTCGGTGGGTGTCCGTGCTTGTTCGTCCTCGTTGTCACGCAGTTAGTCACTCACCCCAGGCCTCTGTGGTCAGGCATCGCCTGCCCTGACCCGGTGTTCCCGTTCCGCAATGAGCACTCCGGGTCGTGCTTGCCTGCATGAAGGCCCGACAAGGGCACCGGGGCGCCCCGCACCCCAAGCTGGCGGTCCTGCCCGACATGCTGGCCTGTCCGCTGCCCACCAGCGACGGCCCCGCCCGGCTTCGGATGCAGCGGCCCTTGGCGAGTCCGGACCCCTGACCGGCAGGAGCGAAGATTCCGGCGATGCTGAGAAATCAGGTAGAGCGAAAGAGAGTTGATGCGCGAAGATACTGGCGGTCTACGGAATGCCAGCCAACAGCCCAGCATCAGGGGGGGACTTCGCCATGTCTCAGACGCAGAACCAGCAGGTCAAGAAGTATTACGCCGCCTTGCCCGTCGGCAAGCTCCAGGTTGATGACGAGATGGACGCGCAGCGCATCTTCGACCCCGGCTGGGCCAACAAGCTGGCCAAGATGTGGGACCCGGACGTCCTTCTGGTCGCCACGGTCTCCAAGCGCGCCGATGGGAGCCACTTCCTGATTGACGGCCAGCACTCCACCCGCGTGGCCGAGCAGAAGGAGGGCCCGGACTTCGTGCGGGACTGCATGGTCTACGAGGGGCTGACCCGCCAGCAGGAAGCGCGGCTGTTCCTGGCCGCGAACAAGCAGCGCAAGCCGGTCAAGCCGTACGACAACTTCAACGTCTCCATCACCGCCGGGGACCCGCTCGCGACGCGGATCAAGAAGGAGGTGCAGTCCTGCGGCCTGGAGATCGCCAGCGGCACCTCAACCAACCGTGTGGGCGCTGTCCAGGCCCTGGTCTACGTGGGTGAGAAGCGCGACGGTCTCCTGCCGAAGGTCCTGACCACTCTGGGCACCGCTTGGGGTCGGGACAAGGCCAGCTGGGACAACATGGCGATCCGCGCCGTGGGCATGATCTACGACGCCAATTGGGACGTGGTCCAGGACGCCCGCTTGGTTAAGACCCTCCAGAGGGCCACTGTGGCGATCTGGAAGATGAACGCCGTCCGTGCCACTGTCTCTGGTGGTGGTTCCAACTCCCGGTCCCTGCCTCTGGCGGAGAACATCATCACCCAGTACAACAGCGGGCTGCGCGACAAGAAGAAGCTACTGGTCTCCCCCGCCCGTCCCGCGGCCGCGACGTAGTCCAGGCGCTTCACACGGACTGTCCCCCTGGCCCCGGCGCACCCGTCGGTGGCCAGGGGGTTGCTGCATGCCTGATCTTTCGGCGAGCTACTCGCGGTTCAGGAGAGCTCTCCACCCCAAGCCGGCTCCGTCAGCTCGCCCCAAACACCAGGGGCTACCGTTCGAGGGTCGACCGCCTCGGTGAGTGCGCCAGAGTTGTAGACCCCGTCCGGCCGAGAGCGATCGTGCTCCTTCACCCAGAAGACGCGGCGCGCAAACGCGCCAGGCGCATCGGGGGCGCTGGGCGCGTCTTGTTCAGAACGGCGTAGCCAACTCGGCGTCCCACCTGGCCACGCTTGGAAACGGGCCGACGCCGAGTGCCGGCGTTGTCCACCTGGGTCTAGCGAACGTAGTCGAACGAGTCGACGTCCTCGTTCCACACGATCTCCTCTTCGTACTCGATGTCCCATGTCCATTCCTCATGCTGCGCCGCTCCCGAAGCTCTCTGAACGCGGGGCCTCCCCTGCCCGGCACCGTTTTGACCGGACAGCCCGGACACCTCTTGCCGGAGGTGTCCGGGCTGTTTTCGCTGTTCAGGGCTTCAACCGGACAGTCGGACAGCTGGGACACCCCGGCTATGGCAGAAGGTGCGCGTTCACAGCGCTGGCCGCGTCCGCGAGGTGTGAAGTTCCAGAGCCTCGACAACTGCGTCCCGAAGCAATTCGATCAATGGTGCGGGCTGCGGTTGGAGCATCGTTGACCTGGGCCGATGGTCCGTGAGTGTCCGTGGTCGTTCGCCGCAGTGCGCAGCGGTTGTAGCGCAGATAGAAACTCAGCGGAGAGCGGTCGGCTCCGCCAACGGGCTCCAAGCTCCGTGGGTGTTGCACGTGTTGTAGCGATTGGCGGGTGGGCTGCCACCTGGGTCACCACTTCCGCGGGGCTGTACAGCGGCTCTATATCCAGCGGAGCTACTCCCGTCAGCCGCTTGACACTCGTGCCGGGACGTGTGGACCCAAACTCTCGGGCGGGTCTAGCTGACGCCTGTCGGCGGCTCGGAGTCTGTCGGTGGCTCGGAGTCTGTCGCTGGCTCGGGGTACGGGAAATTGGGGTCTACCATTTGCATTTCTGTACCCACTTTATCGGCGATTTCCAGCCTCTCCCATACATCTCTCTTGGTGAATCTACTGTGGTCGAACCACCCGTTATATACCACTTCGATCCGAGGGTCCAACGAAGGGAAGAATCGAATCGCCCTATCTGAGAGGATGACGATGTCCCATCGCGTGCAGAAAGCCAGGATCCGGCCCACTCTTCTGAGGATGCGGTCAGTTTCAATTACGGTGCGACGGACGATGGCGGGGTGCAAAAGGACGAGGAGGCGGGTCTGTACACCTTCAAGTGCAGATTCCAGTGCTACGTTGGCGCCATGGCTATGGGCATAAACGCATTTCAATTCGCGGATTCTGTTATTCGCGGTCCATGTTCGGAGCCTGCTTGCCGCGCGCTGGCGGGCGGCGTTATTGTAGCCGCCTGCCCATGTGAATGAATTAGGCGCGTTCCATAGGTCGGGGCTGCATGTGCCTCTGATATGCGCAGAAAGTTCACTGTTTGGCTGCCACCATGAGTTAAATGCAGCCCACGTTCCGTGGATGGTGATGCTGCTATGGGAAGGGGCCTCCGGGCCTGGCTCATGCTCGGTGTTCTGGAATTCTTTGACGAATTGGTGCTCTTCCTCGATGCGGGCTAGTGCGTTAACTGAGATCTCGCGGACGGTGTGGGAGTCGCTCAGGCAGCCACTACGGAGTAGCTCGATGAGAGGGATGCTCTTCTCGGACAGCCTGAGAAGCTCGGAAGCCGAGGTTACGCGCACCACCTCATGGGGAGCGGACAAGCCCAGCAGGAGCAGGACAAGGGCGGCCCCCCTTGCTGCCCCATGGTTATTGAACTGACACTCCCACCAAAGAATTTGCTGGTGTGCGACTCTTTCTTCTGGCTTGAGCTTGGCGCTCGATGTCAAACCATCAACTTCAAGGGGGAGCCCCAACTCTGCGATTGCCTTCCCCGCGGCGTCTTCGATGCGAATTTCGCCCAGTGCGTCAAGGCGGGGCAATAGAAGTTCTCTGGCGTCGACTTCCCATTCTTTCAGAAGGGTGTGATGACCGCTAAGCTGCATGCCAAGCCCGACGAGCTGAGCAGCCTGAGCCCAACCCGCTTCTTCGGTCGACAATTGCCACGCCATAATGCCGGGAATGTATTGCCCCTCTTCTGGGTTGTCTTGTTTGAGAGGTCGCAGAGGGGTAATCAGGGTGTTCTCTGCCAGGTCAGGTGCGTCGCTCGGATCTTTCCCGTAGTGGGCCAAGATTTTCCTGGCGACGCTCACGTCTAGAGCCTCTGGCGTATAAGAGAATGCAGGAGATGTGTGCACTTGCTCTACCCGATAAGGGACTGTCAGTTTCCCCCCTGCATGCATGCTTGCACCCTCTAGGGGGACAGTAACCCAAAGGGTCAACTTTTCTCCAAGCTGCCTATGGGGCGAGACCGCCGCAATAAGCCCCTCGCCATGTTTCTCTCCGGTGAGTGCGAAGACGCTTCCGATCTCTCCGACGTATTGACCGCCGGAGGAAAGAATCTTCATTCCGATGTAATCTTCGGGATTAAATTCCCTGGCCATTATTGATCCCCTATCTGCGCTATATACACGGACCATGGCAGAGGGTGCTAAGGGGTGCCAACCCGGACTACGCCGTATGGCTGTGCATGGTGGACGAGAGGTCCGCGCGCCCGTGGGCAAGGGAGTGTGCACTCGTGTACCGGACAGCCCCGATCGTTGCTGTCCGGGGTGATTTGCCAAGTCGCAGCCCTGTCCGGACAGCCGGACAGTCCGGACACATCTCAGCCCGGCCACAGATGCCCAGACATTTCGTCCGGGCTCCGTCCGTGCGACAACCTGACCCTAGGGGTGCGGGTTCTGTCGGTACCGTGAAGGCGCCCCTACTCAGCAGCGGGAGGCAACACCCATGCGTGGTCTAGGAGATCACCTCAGCATCGGCGAACGAATCGCGTTCTACCGGAAGCGCCGCGGCTACACGCAAGAGGTGCTGGCCGGGCTGGTCGGCCGTAGCACCGACTGGCTGGCAAAGGCCGAGTCCGGGCGCCGCAAGCCGCCTCGGATCGACATGCTCGCTGAGCTTGCGCGAATCTTGCGGGTACCCCTCGGGGACTTAGTGGGACAGTCCATGCTCGTAGAGGACGAGAAGCGGCAGGACGACGTGCCGGCAGTGCGCGATGCGCTCATGAGTCCACGGCGGCTCTCCCGACTCCTCTTCGGGCCGGAGGTGGACGCCCAACTCCCGACCCCTGCCCCGGCTGCCGTACGTGTAGAGCAGGCGTGGAACGACTACCAGGGTGGTCGACTCGGGAGCGTGATCGCTGCTCTTCCCGCGCTTCTCCAGGCAGCTCAAGAGCTGGAGGATCGCGCGGCGCGCCGCGACGAGGACCGTCACGACTGCTGGGCGGTGTCCGCCCGGACGCACCACCTCGCAGCAACGACACTCGCGAAGATCGGAGAGTCCGATATCTCATGGCTTGCGGCAGAGCGTGCCATGCAGGCGGCGGACGCGTCTGACGACCCCCTCGTACTGGCGTCGGCGGCGCGCTCCGGGACCCACGCCCTGCTCGCCAACGGCCGCTACGAGGCGGCGATGGAGCTGGGTGACGCCACTGCGAACTGGCTGGCGCCCCGGGTGGCGGAGAGCGATCCGGCTGCCCTGAGCCTGCTCGGCATGATTCACCTTCGGGCCGCCGTCGCCGCAGCACGGCACCAGGACCGTCCAACGGCTACCCAGCTCCTGGCCCGCGCCGAAGAGCTTGCGGACGATCTCGGCTCCGACGAGAACTACTGGCAGACCGGATTTGGTCCGACGAACGTGCTCCTGCATCGGCTGTCCATCGAGCTGGACCTCGACAACGTTGCGTACGTGGTGGACAACGGTCGGATTAACGTCGACCACATGCCGCAGGAGCGCAGTGTCTCGCACCGGATCGACTTCGCCCGCGCGCTCTCGCTCGCAGGACAGGGCGACGACGCCTTCGCGGAGCTACGGAAAGCCGAAAGGACGTCGCCGCAGCTCGTACGCAACAATCCCAGGGTGCGCGAGACCCTGCGGGATCTGACCAAGCAGTCCCCGGTGACTGCGGGTTCTCGCTCGTCCGAGGTGTTCGTGATGGCCCAACGGTGCAGGGCGGTGCAGTGAGTACGGCGAAGCGGGGAGTTCTCGGAGTCGTGGGTTCGGCGGCCGGCGGATTGGAAGCGCTGCGCACCGGGCTCGTCGAGCCTGCGATGGAGCGCGGCTGGCAGGTGGCCGTGACGCTGACACCGACCGCGGGCAACTGGCTCCGTCTGAGCGGTGAGGTGGCACGGCTGGAGAAGCTGACTGGTCTCCCCGTACGGGATGAGCCGCGACTCCCCGGAGACGCACGGCCGCATCCGCCCGTTGACTGCTACGTGGTCGCCCCTGCGAGCGCCAACACGGTGGCGAAGCTCGCGATGGGAATTGCGGACAGCCAGGCGCTGACTCAGGTATGCGAAGCCATGGGCACGCTTGGACTCCCAGTCGTGGTCTTCCCTCGCGTGAATGCGGCCCACGCGCGCCACCCCGCTTGGCGACGCCATCTTGAGGCGCTGCGCGAGGCGGAGGTTCATCTCGTCTATGGACCGGATGTGTGGCCGCTACACGAACCGAGAGAGGCACCCTCCGGGCGCGAACTCCCATGGGCGGCAGTGCTGGATGCCGCTGATCGGCTGACGACGTGACGCTCAGTCAACGCCTTTGACCTGCAACAACAATGGACCCGGACAGACTGTCCGGGTCCATTGTTGTTTCCGCGCCCAAGCTGTTCCGCATGGCAGAGATGTTCGAACAGCCCAGAAGTAGAACGGGACTTACTCCCGCCCAGTGCGCCCTGATCAGCGCGAGTCTCAGCAAGGCGCGGATGGAGGCCACCCGGCTGGTTTATCGGGCCGACGCCATCACTGAGAGGTTGCTGCTCCACCCGAGCTCACGATCTGCTCAAGGCGCTCAACGCGGTCGCCAAGCTGACGGATCGTCTCGTGCATAGCGCTGATCTGCGTCGCGAGCGCGACGAACGCCGACCCCCCGCGCTGTGCTTCATCGACGGGCTGGGAGGGGTCGATCACGAAGGTGCCCCGACCCTGCTGGGAGACGACGAGGCCTTCCTCGCTGAGCTCGCGGTAGGCGTTCTGCACCTTGACCAGGGTCACTCCATATCTCTTGGCCAGGTCTCGGGCGGCCGGCAGCTGGTCGCCGGGCCCGAGCTCTCCGTTCACGAGCTGCTGGCGAATAACCGCAGCGATCTCCTTGGCCGTGGGGCGCGGTGTTCCAGAGCTCTTCTCCATGGGGTCGAGCGTAACTGGCCTAGGTCAATTTCATCCCTCACGCTCCTTGACGGGTCTGGATTGACTTAGGTAACTTTCTCGACGCATGAGCGATGGACCTAGGTCAATCTACTCTCGGTCTGTGCTCACGAATGGCCGCCGTTGCTCGTACTCCACGTTGCAGCGGCTTGCTCGACACGCACGTGCCTGAGCGGCGGGACTCCCCACCAAGGTCGCCCGCCGCCGGGTTCTCCCTGTTCCTGCGACTCCAGGAGAGCACCATGCGTACGTACATCGGCGGTCATCAGGCCGTCAGCAGCACTGATTTCGTCGAACTGGCCCTTGGTACCCCGGTGGAGTTGTGGCTTGGGGTGGAGGGCGAGAGCGAGATGGAGCGTGCGGCCCGTCTGGATGCGGCGCGCGACATCCTCGCCGAGAACCCGAACCTGCCGGATGACGTGAGCCAGGTCGCCGCTGAGGCGATCGAGGCGTACGCGCCGGAGCTGTTCAATGTTATCCCGCTGGTCCGGCCGGCGGTCCGGAACCGTTCCCGGAAGGGAGCGGCAGCATGACCGCACTGCCTGAGGAGCGGCCGGGGGTCCCGCCGCTGACGCGCCCTGAGATCGGCCTCGCCGGTATTGGCGCTCTTGCCGCGGCCGGTGTCGGTGCGCTGGGCCTGATCTCTTCGTTCGATGCGGTCTCGGCCGCGGCTGCCCGGTGGGGTTTCGGCGAGCCGTGGATGCTGCCGGTCGGCATCGACGTGGCCATCCCGGTGTTCACCGTGGCCAACCTGCTGCTGATCCGGATGGACATGGCCCTCGCGTGGGTCAGGTTCGTCCCCTGGGTCCTCACCCTGGTGACCTGCGGTCTAAACGTCGCTGCGGGGCACGGGATGTGGGCGAAGCTTGCGCACGGGACGATGCCGCTGCTGTGGGTGGTGTTTTCCGAGATCGGCGCGCACATCTACGCCGTACGGATCGGGGCCGCGACTGGCCGGCGGATGGACAAGATCCGTGCCTCGCGCTGGCTGCTCGCGTTCCCCTCCACGTTCTCGCTGTGGCGCCGGATGACGCTGTGGGAGATCACCTCCTACGCCGATGCGCTCGCCCGTGAGAAGGAGCGGCAGCTCGCCCGTGCCGCCCTCCGCGAGACCTACGGGTGGCAGTGGCGGTCGAAGACACCACGGCGCGAGCGCGTCCTGCTCCGCCTCGGAGAGCTCGCCCCCGAAGGTGCCGAGCCGGAGCCGAAGGCCCCGGAGGAGCCTGTACGGCCCAAGGAGCAGACAACGCGCAAGCGGACCATGCGCCCGAAGGCGAAGGCGTCGAAGCCCCCGCGCACGGCGGCTGGGCTGCTGGCTGAGGCCCGCGAGACCACCGCTACGTGGAGGGACGCGGACGTCAACGCCGAGGCGATCCGCACTGCCCTGCACTGCTCGGCGGCCAACTCCCGTGCGCTGCGGGATGCGCTGCTCGCCGAGCGCGCCGACGGCCAGCCGCTCCACTCCATCGAGACGGCTGAGGAGGTTGCCGCATGAACTCCGTCTTAGCCGTCCTCACCGCCGCTGGTCCTCTGGCTGCCGGTTGGTCCGGCCACGTGCTGTGGCTGCGCCGTCGGTTGCACACCGCCCGTCGTGACCCGCTCACCGGGCTGCGGACCCGTGAGGGCTTCACCCGCCGCGCGAGCGTGCTCCTGCGCGATGAGCGGGCGGTCGTGATCCTCGCGGACGTCGACCACTTCAAGCAGATCAACGACCGCCACGGCCACGCCGCAGGCGATGCCCTGCTGAAGGCGACCGCCGACCGACTCACCCACTACGTCGGCCGCCACGGTGTCGCCGGGCGCCTCGGGGGAGACGAGTTCGCCGCCGTCGTCATTGACACCCACGGCACCGTCGCGGACCTGCTCGCTGTCCTTCACGGCGTACTGGCCCGCCCCGCAGACAGCGCCAACCCGCACGTGGCCACTACGGTATCGCTTGGCTGGGTCCGCGCTGCCGACTATTCCGGCGACAACCTCTCCCAGCTCCTGTCCCGTGCGGATGAGGCCATGTACGCGGCGAAGCAGGGCCGGGCCGGAGTGAAGCGGGCGGGGCTGGGGCGGCTGTTCGCCACGGTGGCCGGCCGCCGCTCCGGACGACGCGGAGCCCGCACCGACGCTCCCGCGATCGTGGCGGCTGCCTAATGTCCCCAACCTTCGGCAAGTGCTTCGACCCGACCGGCGCGAAGTTCGGGATACCGACGTACCCATGGCGCTACGCCCCCGACGGCTACGCCACCCGCCGCCAGCTCCGCGCCCTCGGACTGCGCCCCGGTGGCCAGCCGGTGGCAGCTCAGGTCATGCGCCGCAGCCGCGGCCGCAAGACCGGCGTCGTGGTCGGCCACCTCTACCGCATCGACCTCGCCAAGCCCGTCCGGCCGATGACCTCACGCAAGTGGGGCGCGCTCGCCCTGGCGATGCTCGCCCGCCGCACCTGCCCGCAGTGCCACATGGACGCCGGATACGTCATCCCGACCTCCCTCGGCGCCTGCGTTCCCTGTGCCTACCCCGAAGAACAGCGCGCCGCCTGAACACGCCAACGGGCCCGACCGCCAACCTTCCACAGCGTCGGCCGGGCCCGCCTGTTCCCTCCCGAGAGAAGGAAGCTTCAGTGAAGCACCCCGACGACGAGAACGAGTTCTTCAACCGACTCGAAGCCGACATGGCCTCCCCCTCCGGACCCGACTCGGGCGCGGATGTGGTCGACCTCGACAAGGCGCGGTCGGCCCGCAGCGAGTCGGCCGACGCAAACCCGAATGGATCGGGCGACCAGTCGGCCGACCCGTCCCCGAATAGGTCCGGCCGCGAGTCGGGCGACCCCAACCCGACGCGATCGGGCGGCGAGTCGGGTCCGGTGATGGTCGACGGTCCCGCCCCGGCGGGGCTTGGGTTCATGGACCGGGTCAAGGGCGCCAAGCGCCGTCCCATCGTGCCGATGTGGCTGACGTCCACGGCGGAACTCAAGGCCGCCACGGGCTGGGTGGCCGGCCACTACGGCCACAAGGCCGGATACCACGCGCTGCGGTCCCCGGTCTACGCCGCGCGGCTGGCGCTGCTGTCGCCGCGCGGTGCGGCGAAGTTCGTCGGCAGCACGATGCGCTGGGTCGCAGACAAGGAGGGCGAGCCGGTCCGACTCGCGGCCGTCCGGCGCGAGGACGCGGCCGAGTATCTCAAGCTCTCCCGGCAGCGCGACGGCCGGGTACGACTGCGGACCCTGGTCATCGTGCTTGCCTCCATCATCGGCGTGGGGGTCGCGCTGGCCCTGTATGTGCTGGCTCCGGGGTGGCTTCAGACGGTGTCGGTCAGTGCGCTGCTGCTGGCGCTCGGGCACCTGGGCCGGGCCGAGGATGCGCCGGTCATCAGCCGCGCGGTGGACCTGCCTCAGGTGCAGCGACTCACGTCGGACATCGTGGCCCGCGCGTTCGCCGCGCTGGGGATCGCGGAGATCAACAAGCAGGCGGCCAAGGGCAAGCCTGGCATCGAGTTCAAGGCCCCGATCCAGCGCGACGGCAAGGGCTGGCGCGCCGACCTCGATCTCCCGTACGGCGTGACCGTCTCGGATGTGCTGGACCGCCGCGAACGGCTCGCGTCGGGGCTGCGCAAGTCGCTGGGCTGCGTGTGGCCCGAACCGGTTCCGGGCGAGCACCCCGGACGGGTGATGCTGTGGGTGGGCGATCAGGACATGGCCCGCGCTCCGCAGCCGTCGTGGCCGCTGATCAAGACCGGGACCACGTCGCTGTTTAAGCCCGTCCCGTACGGCACCGACCCGCGCGGCCGGCAGGTCGGCTTCGACCTGATGTACGCGAACTTCCTGACCGGTGCCATGCCGGGTCGGGGCAAGACGTTCGCGCTGCGCATCCTGCTGCTCGCCGCCGCCATGGACCCGACCTGTGAGCTGCACACCTGGGAGTTCAAGGGAACCGGCGACTTCTCCTCCTTCCAGCCCATCTCCCACTCCTACGGCTCCGGCCCCGGAGACGACGCCACGGTCGAGGGCTGCGTGGAGGCCATGGAATACGTCTACGGCGAACTCGACCGCCGCGCACGGGTAATCAACGGACTGCCCAAGGACATCTGCCCGGAGAACAAAGTCACCCCCGCCCTCGCGGCAAAGAAGTCCCTCGGCCTGCACCCGCTGGTCATGTCCATCGACGAGTGCCAGGAAGTGTTCACCCACGAGCGGTGGGGCAAGAAAGCCGCCGAACTGGCCACCGCGATCATCAAGCGGGGCCGCGCCCTGGGCGTGATCCTGCTGCTCGGCACGCAGCGCCCCGACGCCGACAGCCTGCCGAAGGCCATCAGCGCCAACGTCGGCATCCGGTTCTGCCTCCAGGTCATGGGCCAGCCCGAGAACGACATGGTCCTGGGCACCTCGATGTACAAGAACGGCATCCGCGCCACCTCGTTCACCGCCGATGACCTGGGCATCGGCTACCTGGTCGGCGCGGGGCCCAACCCGCAGATCGTCCGCTCCTACTACATCGACAACGCCAACGCCGAAGTGATCTGCCAGAAGGCCAAGGCCGCCCGCGCGGCGGCCGGCACCCTGCCCAACCCGGACGCGCCGAAGAAGGAGAAGGCCACAGACACCCTGCTGGCCGACATCCTGGCCGTGATCCCCGCCGATGAGGCCAAGGTCTGGAACGAGACCATCGTGGAACGCCTCGCGGAGCTGCGGCCCGAGCGCTACGGCGACTGGGCCCGCATGAGCGGTGAGGAGCAGACCGCGCACCTGACCGCAGCGCTCAGGCCCTACGGCATCGCCGCCGGACAGGTCGGGCGCCGCATCGACGGCAAGTTCGTCAACAAGCGCGGCATCAAGCGCGACGACATCACCACCACGGTCGCGGAGCGTAACCGAAACCGGGACGCGAGCTGACCGCCAGGGCTGCTATCGATAGCGCCACGGCCCGCTATCGATAGCAGCCCCGATAGCGGCCCATATGGACCCTGATCAGGTCGCTAGCGCATAGCGGCCCACCTGCGAAAACCCCTGAAACCCGCCCTGGAGGCACCCTCATGCCCCCCGCCCTGCTCGCTATCGCATTCCTGCTGTTCGTCACGCTCGGTTACGCATCTCTGTGCGCGGCCTCGCCGTTCGGCCAGTGCCGCAAGTGCGACGGACTCGGCTTCACCCTGAAGCACGACCGCAATGGCAAGCCCAAGCGCGGCAAGCACTGCCGCCGCTGCAACGGCCACGGCATCCGCATACGCATCGGCCGCCACCTGTTCAACGTCGCGATGCGCATCCACCGCGACGGCACCCGCTGAGCCGGAACGCACAGCGGCCGACGGTGCCCGTCATGAGACGTACCCCGCTCCCATGGCGGAGCTAGGCGGGCGCAACCGTCGGCCAAACCCCTGAGCTTGCCAGCACCCGAGGGCGCCCGCAGCTTAGCCAGCCATCCCAAGCCACCGTCAAAGGAGATTCCTCTCGTGGCCGTCACCGTCTCCCTGGTCCTGCTCTTCGGACTCGTCCTGTTCTTCCTTCTGCGCTCGAAGACCCTCGGCTACGGCTCCGCGTTCGTCGCCGCGATGTTCGGGTTCTTCCTCGCCTCTACCGGTGCTTCCGGACCCATCAACGAACTCGCCACCGCCGTCATCAACGCCATCCCCAACCTGTAGGGAGCCCGCGATGTACGAACCGCTTTTCCACCGCCACTGGCTCGCACACGTCACCCCGAAAGCTGCCCCCGCGCTCGCCACGTCCACGGTGCTGATCCTCGGCAGGATCTGGAACGCCAACGGCGCCGAACACTCCGTCGGCAACGCCGCGCTCATGGTCGTGCTCGCCGCCGGGGCGGCGGCGGCCGGCGTCTGCGCGGCCGGACGCCTCGGGGACAACGTCATCGCCGGAACCGGCTTCGCAGCCGCTGGCGGACTCGCCCTCGCCGGAGTCGCCGGATACGCCGACGGCCTCTCCCTGCCCCTGCTGCTCTGGGCACTCGCAACCGCGGTCGCCTACGGGCTCGCCGCCCGCTACTGGCGCACCGACCGCCGCGACACCACCGCCCACGAGCGCCGCACCACCGAACGCCGCGAGGACCACGCCCACATCGAGCGCGTCGAAGCCCTGCGCGCCGGAGCACAGATCGAAGTCGCCCGCTCCGGCGCCGCCTACGCCGAACAGCTCGCCACCGCCCTCATCACCCGCGCCGCCCTGCCCGGCTTCGACCCCAAGGCACTCACCAACGCTGGACTCCCCGAACTCCCTGCCATCGACGCCACCAAGGAGCACTGAGACATGTTCGAGATCCGCATTATCTGCGACCCCGCCGACACCGAGCGGGTCACCACGACGCTCGCGGAGACGTTCACGACCGGAGCCGTCAGGCGCTCGCCCTCCCGCACCTCGGACAAGGCGCGGCTGTACGTCACCGCCGAACACCGCGAGGCGTGGCCGATGCCGGAGCAGGCGTACGCGAAGGCGCCGAGCATCGTCAGTGAGATCGGCTGGGCGACCCAGCGGACTCGGGAGGCCCTGTGGCCCCTGCACCCGTCGGACGTGCGCGAGTTCTGGCTCCGCAAGGCCGCTGTCCTCGACCGCATCGCCCTGGACGACGAGCGCGAGGGCGGCCGTTCCGACGCTGCCGAACTGGCCGAGGGTGCCGCTGAGGAGCTGACCGTCCTGGACTCCGTCACCCCCGCCCGCGGGCCGCGCGCGTACGTCCGGCAGCAGTACGCCCGGTGGGCGAAGCACCAGTAGCAACGCCGCGGCGGCGAGACTCCCCACCAAGGTCGCCCGCCGCCGCGGTTCTCCCTGCTTGCACGAAGACAGACAGGAGAACTCCCAGCATGACCTACTCGATCCCCGACCGGCGAGACGGCCACCGACCGATCCTGTTACACGCATTGAGGCTTGCACGAGCAGGTATGCCAGTGCTGCCGCTGCGGGAGGGCAAGGTTCCATTCGGGAACTGCCACGCCTGCGCCGACGGTGCCTGTGGCGGGCGCCCCCACATGAAGAGCGCCGGCCCCTGCCAGTGCCCGGCCGTCTGTCACGGCTGGGCAGCTGCCACCACCAAGGCCAGCGTGCTCGCCTCCGCCTCGTGGGCACCCGCATGGCGCCGCGCCGTGTCTGTGGCCTACCACCCCGCCGGGGCAGGGCTGACCGTTGTCGACCTTGACAACGCCGACGCGGTCGCGTGGGCCCGCCGTACTCTGCTGGCCACCCGAACGGTGCAGACAACGCGCGGCGAGCACTGGATCTACCGGGGCACCCTCCCGTCGGCGAACTCCGTGAGGCCCGGTGTGGATATCAAGTCCCGTATGGCCTACGCCCGCTGGCTGGGACATGGCAACGGCACTCTGTCGGATGTGCCAGCGACTGTCCGCGCGCTCGTGGAAAGGGAAGAGACCACCCCGCCCCTGGGGAGGGTGGCTTCTTCGTCCCCAGCGCGCGCCGAGTGGGACCGGACCGTGGCCACCGGGTGCAGGCACACCGAGACGTACGTCCGCACTGGTCTGGAACGTGGATTGTCCCTCGTGCGAGGCCGTACCGAGTCGGGCGCCGGATCACAGGCGTTCGGTGTCGCTCGGTTCATCGGAGCCCAGCACGCGCAGTGTCCCGGGCCGTGCGGGCTGGACGCAATCGAGCGGCTGATCGTTGCCACCGCCGTCTCCGTGGGCGTCCCCGAGCCCTATGCCCATCGGGCCGTCACCAACGGTCTTATCGCCGCATTGGGGAGGGCTTCGTGACTCACACCACCAACCAGTCCGGCGGCGCCGAACAGCCCTGTCCTGTACAGGCCGTGGGCGCCGCGAAGGACGTCGCCCGACAGGGCGTCCTTTCAGCTTCAGGCTCTGACTCGCAGGAAGGCAGGACAGCAGCATGAGCGCCAACCCGATTCCGCCCCTGCACCTGTACTCCGTCCCAAGCGATCAACCCGCCCCTCCCGAGGCGCCGCCGAAGCGCGAGCGCCCTCGGACCGCGTGGACCGCCGACCAGCTCATGGCCGCGGACTTCCCCGAGCCGAAGTGGGCCGTGCCCGGCATCCTCGCCGAGGGCGTGAGCCTGCTCGCCGGACCACCGAAGGTAGGCAAGTCCTGGCTCTTCCTCGGTCTTGGCCTCTCGGTCGCCGCCGGGGGAAACGCCTTCGACTCGGTGCCCGTCCAGGGCGGGCCCGTGCTCTACCTCGCCCTGGAAGACACTCCGCGCCGTCTCCAGACCCGCATGGGCAAGCTCCTCGGAGGGCAGAAGGCGCCGGCCGGTCTCACCCTCGTGACAGAGTGCCCGCCCTTCCCACAGGGCGGGGTGGAAGCCATCGCAGGATGGCTCGACCGCAACCCGGACGCCCGCATGGTCGTCATCGACGTCTTCGCCAAGATGCGCGGACAGTCCCCACAGGGCGCGTCCGCGTACGACGCGGACTATGTCGCCGTGGGATACGCGAAGCGACTCGCGGACCACTACGGCATCGCCGTCGTCCTGGTCCACCAC
This sequence comes from Streptomyces sp. NPDC056222, assembly GCF_042264065.1. NCBI lineage: Bacteria > Bacillati > Actinomycetota > Actinomycetes > Kitasatosporales > Streptomycetaceae > Streptomyces > Streptomyces sp. NPDC056222. The sequence goes on from NZ_JBHJTL010000016.1 coordinate 57,640, forward strand.
GTCCGCAAGATGGCCTCCGAGGACTTCCTCACCGAGGTCTCCGGTACGAACGGCATCGCTGGGGCCGCGGACGCCACCCTCGTCCTCAAGCGAGCCCGTGGGCAGGCTGACGGGATTCTCCATGTCACCGGGCGCGACGTTGATGAAGCCGAGTACGCGCTTCAGTTCCAATCTGCCTCTGGAGCCTGGCAGTTGCTCGACGGACCGGTCTCCGACCACACCGTCGGCGACACCCGAGCAGCCATCCTCAAGTTCGTCCGGGGCAACCCCGGGACGAAGCCTAAAGACATGGCCGCAGCGCTCCCGAACGTCGACGCCGACACCATCCGGCGCACCTGCTCCCGCATGGCCACCGACGGACAGCTCACCAAGGACGCCGGCGGCCGGTACTACCCGGACACCCAGAGCCGGACACAGGGCACCCCGGACGTGTCCGAGCTGTCCGACTGTCCGGTTAACCCCTCTGACCAGCCCGAACACCCCGGACAGTCGGAATTCGACCTGTCCGGGCTGTCCGGTCGCCCCTCCGTTGGGACTCAAGCCCCGAAGAGCGGCCTGTGAGCCGGGATGAGTCGCGACTTACAGCAATGCGGACCCAACTTCCCTCGCGTACAGAAGGAGGCGAGCCGATGAGCTCGACCGCCCGCCGACGGCCCAGCGGCGAGATGCTCACTATTGCTCAGGTTGCGGAAGAGATCGGCGTCTCTCTGGCGACCTTCTACCGGTGGCGGCAGCTCAGGAAGGGCCCGAAGTCCATCAAGCTCCCGAACGGCTCGGTGCGCATCCGCCGCTCCGAGCTGGAGCGCTGGATCGAGACCCTGGAGGACGCCGCGTGACGTACCGCAAGCCCAGCGAGTCTCCGGGGGCCCGCAACAGCGGGCGCCCGCCCCTGGCCGACGAGCCGAGCCTCTCCACCGACGTACGCGTCTGGAAGGTCAGCAAGATCTCCAGCAAGAAGGCGCCCTACCAGCTTCGTTGGGTGGTGGCCGGCAAGGTTCGCCACGCCACCTTCGCCACGGTGGCCCTGGCAGAGAGCCGCCGCTCCGAGCTGTGGCAGGCCATGAAGCGCGGCGAGGCATTCGACGTGGAGTCCGGCCTGCCGGAGTCTGAACTCCGTGCGGCTGCTGCGAAGGAGAACGCCCGGCCTGATCCGTCGTGGTGGGACTTCAGCTGTGAGTACATGGCTCTCCGTTGGCGTACGGCAGCGGCCAAGACCCGCGAGGGTCTGGCTGACAGCCTGGCCACGGTGGCGCTCGCCATGGTGGAGGAGGGGAAGAAGGCCCCGACGCCGGAGGAGACGCGGCTGGCGATGCGCTGGGCGGTCGTACCCGCACACAAGGATGAGGATCCTCCGGAGGAGCTCGCGGCTGCCTGCGCGTGGCTCCAGAACCGCTCGCTGCGCCTGTCGTCCCTTGCTGATCCCAAGGTAGTGCGGGATGTCCAGTACCGGCTCTCGTTCAAGCTGGACGACACCCCGGCAGCGGGGGAGACGTACAAGCGCCGGCGCCGTGGCTTCAACACGGCTATGGAGTACGCCATCGAGTGCGGGTACCTGAGGGAGAACCCGCTCTTGGGAGTGAAGCGCAAGGGGTCTACCAAGGGCGATGCGGTGGACCCCCGGGTCGTGGTCAACGCCGTGCAGGGCGAGCAGCTCCTGACGGCCGTCTCGTACGTGGGATCCGTCCACCGGAACCGCGGGCGCCGACTCGTCGCCTTCTTCGCCTGCCAGCTGTACGCGGCGATGCGGCCGGCCGAGGCGGTGGCGCTGCGGGAGAAGGACTGCTACCTCCCGGAGAAGGGATGGGGGACGCTCACCCTCAAGGAGACTCGGCCTGTGTCCGGCAAGCGGTGGACGGACTCGGGACAGCGCCACGACAAGCGCGGGCTCAAGTCCCGGGAGCCCAAGGCGGACCGGCCGGTCCCGATCCCTCCGCCACTGGTCGCCATGCTTCGCGCGCACATAGCGGAGTTCGGCACGGCGAAGGACGGCCGGCTCTTCGCCAACGAGCGCGGCGCCGTGCTCGGCACGTCCAGTTACTGGAGGGTCTGGCAGGAGGCTCGGCCGATCGCCCTCCCGCCGGAGAAGGTGGATTCCCCGCTCGCCCACCGGCCGTACGACCTGCGGCACACCTGCATCACGAACTGGCTGAACGCGGGAGTCCCCGTCGCCGAAGTGGCCCGCCGTGCGGGCAACTCGCCCGAGGTCATCCACCGCCGGTACGAAGGCTGCATCGACGGCCATGAGGAGCTGAACAACAGGAAGATCGAAAAGGCCATGGGGTGGGCGTCGGACGCCCGGTGAGTGCCGCGAGGGCTCACACGCCGCTCACACACAACCAGCGATAGACAACGACAAAGAGCCGGACCCAGTGGGACTGGGTCCGGCTCTCAATGTCTGGCACTTCCGCAGGTCAGCGGATTGATCACGCTGGTCCGGCTTCTGTGCCCCCGGCAGGATTCGAACCTGCGCACACGGCTCCGGAGGCCGTTGCTCTATCCCCTGAGCTACGGGGGCGTCCGCCGTGTTCGGCGGCGACGGGTAGAACCCTACCAGCATCCGAGCAGTGGCTGTGAACAGGTATTTCCGTCGCGTCACCGACCCCTCGTTCCCCCTCACGGGTCGGAAGTGGGCAAAACCCGGACGCAGCCCCTTCCCGCGACCTACTCTCGTCTGTGTGTCAGGCGTGTCCGGTCGGGTGCTCGTTGTCGATGACAACCGGGTGATCCGGCAGTTGATCAGGGTCAATCTCGAACTCGAGGGGTTCGAGGTCGTGACCGCGGCCGATGGTGCCGAGTGTCTGGATGTCGTGCATCAGGTCTGTCCTGATGTCGTCACCCTCGACGTCGTCATGCCCCGCTTGGACGGGTTGCGTACCGCCGAGAAACTGCGGTCCGATCCGCGGACCAGTCATGTGCCCGTCGCCATCGTCAGTGCCTGTACGCAGCACGAGATGGACAGCGGTGTCGCGGTCGGCGTCGACGCCTTCCTCGCCAAGCCCTTCGAGCCCGCCGAGCTCGTCCGCGTCGTGCGGCAGCTCATGCATCGGGAGCGCGGCGAGCGGCGTGACGCACAGGAGGGGCCTTCTGCCGTCGACGGCAGACACGAGGCCGGACGCGCCGGCAGCCCCAGCGGGTCCCATTAGGGCGTGGGCCGTCACCGTGGGCTGGGGTCGCCGGTGAGCGCGGCCCGCCCATGCGCCCGTCCCCTCCTGCCCGCATTGCGAAACCGGTTCGCGTTCCGACCCCCCTTCTCCCATACGCTTGTCCCGTGACCCCCGCGGACCTCTCCCTCACCGTGCTGCACGCCGTGCGCCGTGCGGTCGACGACGGTGCGCTGCGGGTCGACGGCGGAGACCTGCCCCGGCACATCAAGATCGAGCGGCCCCGGCCCGGCGGGCGTGGGGACTACGCCAGCAATGTGGCCCTGACCCTCGCTCGTGCCACTCGGCGCACCCCCCTCGACGTGGCTGCCATCCTTCGGGACCGGCTCCACCACAGCCCCGAGCTCGCCGCCGTCGACATCACCGGGCCCGGGTTCCTCAACTTCACCCTGCGCCAGGGGGCGCAGCACGACCTCGTGCGCGAGATCCTCCGCCAGGGTCACCGGTACGGGTGGCGCCAGGCCGGAAATGAGACCGGACGCCAGACCGGAGACCGGACCGGCCACGAGCTCGTCCACCGCGCCGATCTCCGCGCCGCCGTCACCGCCGACTCCGTGCGGCGCATCCTCGCCTCCCAGGGCATCCCCGTCCGCACCCACTGCCCGGGCGCCCCCGACCCCGACTGGGCCCTCCTCGGCGTGCGGATCGAGGACCGAGGCGAGCCGAGCCTTTCCGCCGACGTCGCGCCCCTGCCCGTTCCCGACTCCCCCCGCGCCCTCGTCCGCCGTCTCGGCGTCGACGCCGCCCGTTGGGGGCTCCTCTCCGCCGCCTCGCACGACCGGGCCCGTCTCGGCGACGAGCTTCTCCGTCAGCACGAGGACAACCCGCTCTTCCGCGTCCGGTACGCCCACTCCCGTACCCGCGCCCTCCTCCGTAACGCCGAGCAGCTCCAGTTCTCCAGCCGGCCCGACCCCGCCGTCGAAGACGTCCAAGACGCCGGCGGCCGCCCCACAGCCGAAGACGCCCCCACCCCCGCCGTCGAAGACGTCCCCACCCCCGCCGTCGAAGACGCCGCCACCCCCACCCCCGACGACGCCCTCGTCCTCACCCGCGCCCTCGGCGACCACCCCGTCGTCCTCGCCGGCGCCGCTCGCCACCGTGCCCCCGATCGGGTCGCCCGGCACCTCGAAGTCGTCGCCGATGCGCTGCTCGACTTCCAGCACACCGTCCTGCCCCTCGGCGACGAGAAACCCTCGGCCGCCCATCGATCCCGGCTCGCGCTCGCCGAAGCCGCCGGGGTGGTGCTCGCCGGTGGCCTCTCCCTGCTCGGCATCAGCGCACCCGACCAGATTTGAAAGATTGCAGACATGAGCCGTTCCGCCCACCCCGCCGGGCCCCGTCACGCCGACGTCCTCCCCGAGGGGCACTACACCGCCCCGCCCTCCGACCTGAACCTCCTCGACCCCAAGGTCTGGGCCAGGACCGTCGAGCGTGACGACCGCGGCGTCGTCACCGTCGGCGGCATCGGAGTCGACGAGCTCCGCGAGCAGTTCGGCACCCCCGCGTACTTCCTCGACGAGGCCGACTTCCGTGCCCGCTGCCGCGCCTGGGCCGACGCCTTCGGCACGGACGCCGACGTCTTCTACGCCGGCAAGGCCTTCCTCTCCCGCGCCGTCGTGCGGTGGCTGAAGGAGGAGGGGCTGAATCTGGACGTCTGTTCCGGCGGCGAGCTGACCACCGCCCTGTCGGCCGGGATGCCCGCCGAGCGCATCGCCTTCCACGGGAACAACAAGTCCCAGGAAGAGATCCGGCGCGCCGTCGAGGTCGGCGTCGGGCGCATCGTCCTCGACTCCTTCCAGGAGATCGTCCGCGTCGCCCACATCGCCGAGTCCCTCGGCAAGCGGCAGCGCGTGCAGATCCGGGTGACGGTCGGCGTCGAGGCCCACACGCACGAGTTCATCGCCACCGCCCACGAGGACCAGAAGTTCGGCATCGCCCTCGCCGGAGGACAGGCCGCCGAGGCCGTCCGCAGGACCCTCAGGCTCGACGGGCTCGAGCTCATCGGCATTCACTCGCACATCGGGTCGCAGATCTTCGACATGGCCGGCTTCGAGGTGTCCGCCCGTCGCGTCGTCCAGCTGCTCGCCGAGGTACGCGACGAGCACGGCGTCGAGCTCCCCGAGATCGACCTCGGCGGCGGCCTCGGTATCGCCTACACCTCCGAGGACGACCCCCGCGAGCCGCACCACATCGCCAAGGCCCTCACCGAGATCGTCACCCGTGAGTGCGAGGCGGCAGGACTCCGTACGCCGCGGATCTCCGTCGAGCCCGGACGCGCCATCGTCGGACCCACCGCCTTCACCCTGTACGAGGTCGGCACCGTCAAGCCCCTCGAAGGGCTGCGGACGTACGTCAGCGTCGACGGCGGTATGTCGGACAACATCCGGACCGCGCTGTACGACGCCGAGTACAGCGTCGCCCTGGTGTCGCGGACGAGTGACGCCGAGCCCCTGCTCACCCGCGTCGTCGGCAAGCACTGTGAGAGTGGCGACATCGTCGTACGGGACGCGTTCCTGCCCGCCGACATCGCCCCCGGCGATCTGATCGCCGTACCGGCCACCGGGGCGTACTGCCGCTCCATGGCCAGCAACTACAACCACGCACTCCGCCCGCCCGTCGTCGCCGTGCGCGACGGCGAGGCGAAGGTGATCGTCCGGCGTGAGACGGAGGAAGATCTCCTGCGTCTCGATGTCGGGTGATGAAATAAGCGTCTCAGGATCCGGACGAGGGACAGAAACCCTCGTCCGGTGAGTGAGACTGGTCCAACCGTAGAGATACGAAGTAGTACGAGAAACGAGGTCGGATGATGCGTACGCGTCCGCTGAAGGTGGCGCTGCTGGGCTGTGGTGTGGTCGGCTCAGAGGTGGCGCGCATCATGACGACGCACGCCGACGACCTCGCCGCGCGCATCGGCGCCCCGGTCGAGCTCGCCGGCGTGGCGGTCCGCCGCCCGGACAAGGTCCGTGAGGGCATCCCCGCGGAGCTGATCACCACCGACGCCACGGCCCTGGTCAAACGGGGCGACATCGACGTCGTCGTCGAGGTCATCGGCGGGGTCGAGCCCGCCCGCACCCTGATCACCACCGCCTTCGAGCACGGCGCCTCCGTCGTCTCCGCCAACAAGGCGCTCCTCGCCCAGGACGGCGCGAGCCTCTACGCCTCCGCCGACCAGCACGGCCAGGACCTGTACTACGAGGCCGCCGTCGCGGGCGCCATCCCGCTCATCCGGCCGCTGCGCGAGTCCCTCGCCGGCGACAAGATCAACCGCGTGATGGGCATCGTCAACGGGACCACCAACTTCATCCTCGACCGGATGGACACCAATGGTGCCGGGTACTCCGAAGCGCTCGACGAGGCCACCGCGCTCGGGTACGCCGAGGCCGACCCGACCGCCGACGTCGAGGGCTTCGACGCCGCCGCCAAGGCCGCCATCCTCGCCGGGATCGCCTTCCACACCCGCGTACGCCTCGACGACGTCTACCGCGAGGGCATGACCGAGGTCACCGCCGCCGACTTCGCCTCGGCCAAGCGCATGGGCTGCACCATCAAGCTGCTCGCCATCTGTGAGCGCTCCGCCGACGGCGGCTCCGTCACCGCGCGTGTGCACCCCGCGATGATCCCGCTGAGCCACCCGCTCGCCTCCGTCCGCGAGGCCTACAACGCGGTCTTCGTCGAGGCGGAGGCCGCCGGGCGGCTCATGTTCTACGGCCCCGGCGCCGGCGGTTCTCCGACCGCCTCGGCCGTCCTCGGCGACCTTGTCGCCGTGTGCCGCAACAAGCTCAACGAGGCCACCGGCCCCGGCGAGTCCGCGTACACCCAGCTGCCCGTGAGCCCCATGGGCGAGGTCGTGACGCGGTACCACATCAGCCTCGACGTGGCCGACAAGCCTGGCGTACTCGCCCAGGTCGCGACGGTCTTCGCCGAGCACGGCGTATCCATCGATACGGTGCGCCAGCAGGGCAAGGACGGCGAGGCCTCCCTCGTCGTCGTCACCCACCGCGCGCCCGACGCCGCCCTCTCCGGGACCGTCGAGGCGCTGCGCAAGCTCGACACCGTGCGCGGTGTCGCCAGCATCATGCGTGTTGAAGGGGAGTAAGGACCCATGACCAGCAAGGGCACCCACCAGTGGCGCGGCATCATCGAGGAGTACCGGGACCGCCTTCCGGTCACGGACGCGACGCCCGTCGTCACGCTCCGTGAGGGCGGCACGCCGCTCGTCCCCGCTCAGGTCCTCTCCGAGCGCACGGGCTGCGAGGTGCACCTCAAGGTCGAGGGCGCCAACCCCACCGGTTCCTTCAAGGACCGCGGCATGACCATGGCCATCTCCAAGGCCAAGGAGGAGGGCGCGCAGGCCGTCATCTGCGCCTCCACCGGCAACACCTCGGCGTCCGCGGCGGCTTACGCGGTACGCGCCGGGATGGTGTCCGCCGTCCTCGTGCCGCAGGGCAAGATCGCGCTCGGCAAGATGGGCCAGGCCCTCGTGCACGGCGCGAAGATCCTCCAGGTCGACGGCAACTTCGACGACTGCCTCACCCTGGCCCGCGCGCTCTCCGAGAACTACCCGGTGGCGCTGGTCAATTCGGTGAACCCGGTCCGTATCGAGGGCCAGAAGACCGCCGCGTTCGAGATCGTGGACATGCTGGGCGACGCCCCCGACATCCACGTCCTGCCCGTGGGCAACGCCGGCAACATCACGGCGTACTGGAAGGGGTACCGGGAGTACGCCGCGGACGGTCTGGCGACGCACACCCCGCGGATGTGGGGCTTCCAGGCCTCCGGCTCCGCGCCGCTCGTGCGGGGCGAGGTCGTCAAGGACCCGTCGACCATCGCCACCGCGATCCGGATCGGTAACCCGGCCTCCTGGGACTTCGCGATCGCCGCGCGGGACGAGTCCGGCGGCCTCATCGACGAGGTGACGGACCGTGAGATCCTGCGCGCCTACCGGCTGTTGGCCTCTCAGGAGGGTGTGTTCGTCGAGCCCGCCTCCGCCGCGTCCGTGGCCGGTCTGCTGAAGGCCGCCGAGCAGGGCAAGGTCGACCCGGGCCAGCGGATCGTCTGCACGGTCACCGGCAACGGCCTGAAGGACCCCGACTGGGCCGTCGCCGGCGCACCCCAGCCGGTCACCGTCCCGGTCGACGCGGCGACCGCCGCGGAGCGCCTCGGCCTGATCTGATCGGTCCGCCCGGCGTGATCGGCCTCAGTGCAAGAGGCCGATCCGCCCCGCCCAGCCCGATCGGCCTCTTGATCTGGCCTGATCCACCTCTGCCTGGCCTGATTCGGCCCCTCCGAACGGAGGGGCCACCGGGTGAAACCCGATCAGGAACGTACATAGGCGCACAGGATGGCTCGCGACACGCATCGTGCGCCTCCTGTGCGCCCTATGTCGCCACAGAACCTTCCTTCGATAGGCTGTACCGAACCCGCCCCGTTGCATATGCGCGGTGTCGTTGCCGTTGTCGCCCCCGAGGCAGAAGCGGCCCCCGGGTTTCCGTGTACTTCTCTTGAAATCCCGTTGTCGCAAGTCAAGGAGAGTCATCGAGCGATGGCCGGTCCCGCGTTCCGCGCCGCCGCCGTACGGGTGCGCGTTCCCGCCACCAGCGCCAACCTCGGCCCGGGCTTCGATGCCTTCGGCCTGTCGCTGGGGCTCTACGACGACGTCGTCGTCCGGGTCGCCGACTCCGGGCTGCACATCGACATCGCCGGAGAGGGCGCCGACACGCTCCCGCGCGACGAGAGCCACCTGCTCGTACGCTCCCTGCGCACGGCCTTCGACCTGCTCGGCGGGCAGCCGCGCGGCCTCGAGGTCGTCTGCGCCAACCGCATCCCGCACGGCCGCGGCCTCGGCTCCTCCTCCGCCGCCATCTGTGCCGGCATCGTCGCCGCCCGCGCCGTGACCATAGGCGGCGACGCCCGCCTCGACGAGGCGGCCCTCCTCGAGCTCGCCACGGAGATCGAGGGGCACCCCGACAACGTCGCCGCCTGTCTTCTCGGCGGCTTCACGCTCGCCTGGACCGAGTCCGGTGCCGCGCGGGCGATCAGGATGGACCCCTCCGATTCCATCGTTCCGGTGGTTTTCGTCCCCGGGAAGCCCGTGCTGACCGAGACCGCCCGCGGTCTGCTGCCGCGCACCGTCCCGCACGTCGACGCCGCGGCCAACGCCGGGCGTGCCGCGCTCCTCGTGGAGGCGCTGACCCGCCGCCCCGAGCTGCTGCTCGCGGCCACGGAGGACCGGCTGCACCAGGAGTACCGGGCCCCCGCGATGCCCGAGAGCATCGCCCTTGTGAACCGGCTGCGGGCGGACGGAGTCCCCGCGGTCATCTCCGGCGCGGGCCCCACGGTGCTCGCGCTGGCCGAACACGGGACGGCCGACAAGGTCGCCCGGCTGGCGGGAGAGGGATGGGCCGCGAACCGGCTCGATCTCGACGTGTCCGGAGCGAGTGTTCTGCCGCTCGCACCGTAGGGACACGTGATTGCCGGTGATGGAGAGGGGGAATGTTTGTTGGAGCCGGTAGTGTTAACCTCAAGTCAGCACCCGGCGCCTTTGAGGCGCGGTGCTGAGTGTCCCCATCCGGGACCACCGATTCTTCCGGGAGCCTCCCCAACTGCCTGAGCAGCCTGCCTGAGCAGTTTCGAGCACGCTCCGGAACCGGCACGACACCCCTCGCTCTTCCCAGGTGAGGGCCGAGCAGGGGGCCTCGGGCCGGACCCACAGCACGTCTTTTTCTCTTCCGCCGTACCCGGCGGGACCACCGCCCCGACACGGTCCACAAGCCAGGACCGCTGCCGGACAGCACAACCGGTCGCCGAGCCAGATGGCCGACGTCCGCTCCAGGGAAGGACCCTTCGTGAGCGACACCACCGATCTGATGGGCGTGACTGCCGACAACAATGTCGACAACGCCGCGCCCGCCGCAGGTGCTGCCTCTGGCACCACCGCACGGCGCCGCCGCTCCGGCACCGGCCTCGAGGGCATGGTCCTGGCCGAGCTGCAGCAGGTCGCGTCCGGCCTCGGCATCAGGGGCACCGCGCGGATGCGCAAGAGCCAGCTGATCGAGGTCATCAAGGAGGCGCAGGCAGGTGGCGGTTCTTCCGCCCCCGCCAAGGCCGCCGCCGATACGGCTGAGGCCAAGCCGAAGCGCCGCGCCACCTCCAAGGCCCGCACGGCCGAGGGCGCCGCCGAGACCGCTGCCCCCAAGGCGGAGAAGGCCGAGAAGGCCGTCGCCCAGCAGCAGATCGACATCCCCGGCCAGCCGGCCTCCGACGACCAGCCGGCCGGCGAGCGCCGCCGCCGTCGGGCCACCGCGCCCGCCGGCAGCCCGGAGGGCGAGGCCAAGGCCGAGACGGCCCAGGCCGTGAAGACCGAGGCCAAGGTCGAGGCCCGTACGGACTCCCGAACCGAGTCCCGTACGGACACGTCCGCCGACGCCAAGGCCGACGCCGCCGTCGACACCGCCGAGGGTCGCGGCCGCCGTGACCGCGGCGAGCGGGGCGAGCGCGGGGAGCGCCGTGACCGCGGCGACCGTCAGCGCGACCGCCGTGACCGCGGCAAGGGCGACGACCAGCAGGGCGGTGGCCAGGGCGGCCAGCGTCAGCAGCGTCAGGGCGGCCAGCAGCCGAACACCGGCCCGCAGGACGACTTCGACGACGAGGGCGGCCGTCGTGGCCGTCGCGGCCGCTACCGCGACCGCCGTGGCCGTCGTGGCCGTGAGGACTTCGCGACCGGCGAGCCGCAGGTCTCGGACGACGATGTCCTGATCCCCGTCGCGGGCATCCTCGACATCCTCGACAACTACGCGTTCATCCGGACCTCCGGCTACCTGCCCGGCCCGAACGACGTGTACGTCTCCCTCGCCCAGGTCCGCAAGAACGGCCTGCGCAAGGGTGACCACGTCACCGGCGCCGTGCGTCAGCCGAAGGAGGGCGAGCGTCGCGAGAAGTTCAACGCGCTGGTCCGCCTGGACTCCTCGAACGGCATGGCCGCCGATTCCGGCCGTGGCCGCCCGGAGTTCAACAAGCTGACCCCGCTCTACCCGCAGGACCGGCTCCGTCTGGAGACCGACCCGGGCGTGCTGACCACGCGGATCATCGACCTCGTGTCGCCGATCGGCAAGGGCCAGCGAGGCCTGATCGTGGCCCCGCCGAAGACCGGCAAGACCATGATCATGCAGGCGATCGCCAACGCGATCACGCACAACAACCCCGAGTGCCACCTGATGGTCGTCCTGGTCGACGAGCGTCCGGAAGAGGTCACCGACATGCAGCGGTCGGTCAAGGGCGAGGTCATCTCCTCGACCTTCGACCGCCCGGCCGAGGACCACACCACGGTCGCCGAGCTGGCCATCGAGCGCGCCAAGCGTCTCGTGGAGCTGGGTCACGACGTGGTCGTCCTGCTCGACTCGATCACCCGCCTGGGCCGCGCGTACAACCTCGCGGCGCCGGCCTCCGGCCGCATCCTGTCCGGTGGTGTCGACTCGACCGCGCTCTACCCGCCGAAGCGCTTCTTCGGTGCCGCGCGCAACATCGAGGACGGCGGCTCGCTGACCATCCTGGCCACCGCGCTGGTCGACACCGGCTCGCGCATGGACGAGGTGATCTTCGAGGAGTTCAAGGGCACCGGCAACATGGAGCTCAAGCTCGACCGGAAGCTCGCCGACAAGCGCATCTTCCCGGCCGTCGACGTCGACGCCTCGGGTACGCGTAAGGAAGAGATCCTGCTCGGCAGCGACGAGCTCGCCGTCACCTGGAAGCTGCGCCGTGTGCTGCACGCGCTCGACCAGCAGCAGGCGATCGAGCTGCTCCTCGACAAGATGAAGCAGACGAAGTCGAACGGCGAATTCCTGCTCCAGATCCAGAAGACGACTCCCGGAGCAAGCAACAACGACTGACTCCAGAGACGTCCGTCACACGGCGGGGAGCCTGCCTCTAGGGCCGTAACCCCGCCGTGACCTGGACAAACACCACCGCGCCCACCGTGCCTCGCACGGTGGGCGCGGTGCGTTGCGGTCCGTCGCTCTTCGAAACCTCACAGGTTCCTATGCAACCCTTTTGGGCGCTTCGCCGTCACAGAAGGTGAAACTAGGACCTGAGGTAGCAGATGAGTCAGCAGAGCAGGGGTGGCCGAATACCAGGCAGCGGCAACGGCCGCCGACGCAAGCCGCCCACCAAGGGCCGCCGCGCGGTGACCGTCGCCGCCTGGGGTGCGGCCGTGCTCGTCGTGGTCGGCGGCTCCGGACTCGGCTACGTCTACTTCAAACTGGACGGCAACCTCAAGGGCGTCGACATCAACGCCCAGCTCGGCACCGAACGCCCCGAGAACGTCGACAACGGCTCGATGGACATCCTCGTCCTCGGCTCCGACTCCCGCTCCGGCGACAACGGCGCGTACGGCAAGGACGAGGGCGGGGCCCGCTCCGACACCGCGATGATCGTCCACGTCTACGAGGGCCACAAGAAGGCCAGCGTCGTCTCCGTACCGCGCGACACCCTCGTCGCGCGCCCCGCCTGCACCGACGGGCAGGGGAACGCCGTCGCCGGCGAGAAGCGCGCGATGTTCAACACCGCGTACGAGGTCGGCGGCCCGGCCTGCGCGGTGAAGACCGTCGAGTCGATGTCCGGCATCCGCATGGACCACTACATCGAGGTCGACTTCACCGGCTTCACCAAGCTGATCGACAAGCTCGGCGGCGTGGACGTCACCACGACGCAACGCATCACGGACGACAAGAGCCACCTCGACCTCGAGCCGGGCACGCACACCCTCGACGGCGAGCAGTCCCTCGGCCTGGTCCGCACCCGCAAGACCGTCGGCGACGGCAGCGACCTCGGCCGCATCCAGCTCCAGCAGGCCTTCATGAAGGCGTTCATCGAGCAGGTCAAGGACGTCGGCGTCCTCACCAACCCCAAGAAGCTCCTGGACATCGCGGACACGGCCACCAAGGCCATCACGCCCGACTCCGAGCTGGACTCCGTCAACGAGCTCATGGGCTTCGCCAAGGGGCTCTCGAAGATCGGCGCCGAGGACGTCCACATGGTCACGATGCCGGTCCGGTACGACCCCGCCGACCCGAACCGCGTCCTCCCGCTGGAAGCCCAGTCGCAGCAGGTCTGGCAGGCGCTCAAGGCCGACAGGGCCATCCCCGCCTCCGCGACGAAGGACACGGCCACGGGGCAGGCCGACGGCGTCGTGAAGTAGCCCTCCGCAAGCCCGGGCGTACGCCCCCCGACCGCCCGGAATAGTTTCACCACGGACCCGGTTTTGGGAGATACGGCCGGTCCTGGCAGACTGGTACGTCGGCTCCGGTTCACGCAGGTGCAATCCGCACGGCGACCCGGCGCCCTCCCGAAACTAGGAGACACCTTGAAGCGCGAGATCCACCCCCAGTACGTCGAGACCCAGGTCAGCTGCACCTGTGGCGCGTCGTTCACCACCCGTAGCACCCTGACCGAGGGCACCATCCGTGCCGAGGTCTGCTCCGAGTGCCACCCGTTCTACACGGGCAAGCAGAAGATCCTCGACACCGGCGGCCGCGTCGCCCGCTTCGAGGCCCGCTTCGGCAAGGCTGCGGCCAAGAAGTAGCACGTCACTGCGCCGGTCCTTGGTCGCTCCCGCAGGGGGGACCGGACCGGCGCTTTGCCGTCCCCGCAGTCCGTTCGTACGAAAACCAGGAGCCCCCGATGTTCGAGGCGGTCGAGGAACTGATCGGCGAGCACGCCGATCTCGAGAAGAAGCTCGCTGACCCTTCGGTCCACGCGGACCAGGCCAACGCGCGCAAGCTGAACAAGCGTTACGCCGAGCTGACCCCGATCGTCGCCGTCTACCGTTCGTGGAAGCAGAACGGTGACGACATCGAGACCGCCCGCGAGCTGATGCACGACGACCCCGACTTCGCGGCCGAGGTCAAGGAGCTGGAGAAGCAGCGCGAGGAGCTGACCGACAAGCTGCGGCTGCTGCTCGTCCCGCGCGACCCCAGCGACGACAAGGACGTCATCCTGGAGATCAAGGCCGGCGCTGGCGGCGACGAGTCCGCCCTGTTCGCCGGCGATCTGCTGCGGATGTACCTGCGCTACGCCGAGCGCGTCGGCTGGAAGACCGAGATCATCGACTCCACCGAGTCCGAGCTCGGCGGCTACAAGGACGTCCAGGTCGCCGTGAAGACCAAGGGCGGCAACGGCGCGACCGAGCCCGGCCAGGGCGTCTGGGCGCGGCTGAAGTACGAGGGCGGGGTGCACCGTGTGCAGCGTGTGCCCGCCACCGAGTCGGCCGGCCGGATCCACACCTCCGCCGCCGGTGTCCTCGTGACCCCCGAGGCCGAGGAGATCGACGTCGAGATCCACGCCAACGACCTGCGCATCGACGTGTACCGCTCCTCCGGCCCCGGCGGCCAGTCCGTCAACACGACCGACTCCGCGGTCCGCATCACGCACCTGCCGACCGGCATCGTCGCCTCCTGCCAGAACGAGAAGAGCCAGCTCCAGAACAAGGAGCAGGCCATGCGTATCCTGCGGTCCCGGCTGCTCGCCGCCGCGCAGGAGGAGGCCGAGTCCAAGGCCGCCGACGCCCGCCGCAGCCAGGTCCGTACCGTCGACCGGTCCGAGAAGATCCGTACGTACAACTTCCCGGAAAACCGGATCTCGGACCACCGCGTCGGCTTCAAGGCGTACAACTTGGACCAGGTGCTCGACGGCGACCTGGACGCGATGATCCAGGCCTGCGTCGACGCCGACTCTGCTGCGAAACTGGCCGCCGCGTAAGTTCCGTAAGCCCCACCCCGTACCACGGAGGACCAGCGTGAACCTGCTGCTTGCCGAGGTGGCCCAGGCCACCCAGCGGCTGGCCGACGCCGGCGTTCCCTCTCCGCGTTTCGACGCGGAGGAGCTCGCCGCGTTCGTGCACGGCGTCAAGCGGGGGGAGCTGCACAACGTCAAGGACGCGGACTTCGACGCCCGCTACTGGGAGGCGGTCGCCCGCCGGGAGGCGCGCGAACCGCTCCAGCACATCACCGGCCGGGCGTTCTTCCGCTACCTGGAGCTCCAGGTCGGGCCGGGCGTCTTCGTGCCCCGTCCGGAGACCGAGTCGGTCGTCGGCTGGGCCATAGACGCCGTACGGGCCATGGACGTCGTCGAGCCGCTGATCGTCGACCTGTGCACCGGTTCGGGCGCGATCGCGCTCGCCATGGCGCAGGAGGTGCCGCGCTCGCGCGTGCACGCCGTGGAGCTCTCGGACAACGCGCTGGTGTGGACCCGTAAGAACGCCGAGGGTTCACGGGTCACCGTGCACCAGGGCGACGCGCTGAGCGCGCTGCCGGAGCTCGACGGCCAGGTCGACCTGGTCATCTCCAACCCGCCGTACATCCCGCTGACCGAGTGGGAGTACGTCGCGCCCGAGGCGCGGGACCACGACCCGGAGATGGCGCTCTTCTCCGGCGAGGACGGCCTCGACACGATCCGGGGGATCGAGCGCACTGCGCACCGGCTGCTGCGCCCGGGGGGTCTCGTCGTGATCGAACACGCGGACACCCAGGGCGGCCAGGTGCCGTGGATCTTCAACGAGGAGGCCGGCTGGGCGGACGCAGCCGACCACCCCGACCTGAACAACCGGCCGCGCTTCGCCACCGCCCGCAAGGCGATGCCGTGAACCGCACCGCCATGACCACGCTTGTGTATGAGGAGGCCCGCTGATGGCTCGGCGATACGACTGCAACGAGGCGACGGACCGTGCGACCGGTCTGCGCGAGGCCGCGTCCGCCGTTCGTCGTGGCGAGCTGGTCGTGCTGCCCACCGACACCGTGTACGGGATCGGCGCGGACGCCTTCAGCTCGGAGGCGGTCGCGGACCTGCTGGACGCCAAGGGCCGGGGCCGCAACATGCCCACGCCCGTCCTCATCGGCTCCCCGAACACGCTGCACGGGCTCGTCACCGACTTCTCCGAGCAGGCGTGGGAGCTCGTCGACGCGTTCTGGCCGGGCGCGCTGACGCTGGTCGCCAAGCACCAGCCGTCGCTGCAGTGGGACCTGGGGGACACCCGGGGCACGGTGGCGATCCGGATGCCGCTGCACCCGGTCGCGATCGAGCTGCTCACCGAGGTCGGCCCGATGGCCGTCTCCTCGGCGAACCTGACGGGCCACCCGTCGCCGGAGGACTGCGACGCGGCGCAGGGCATGCTGGGCGACTCCGTCTCGGTGTACCTCGACGGCGGTCCGACCCCCGGGATCGTCCCGTCGTCGATCGTGGACGTCACCGGCAAGGTGCCCGTCCTGCTGCGCGAGGGCGCGCTGTCCCCGGAGGAGCTCCGGAAGGTCGTACCCGACCTCGAGGTGGCCAATTGACCGCCCCTGAGGGGCGTGGCATAGCGGGGCACGAGAGCAGTTCCTTCCGCATTCTCCACGTCAGCACCGGCAACGTCTGCCGCTCGCCGATCACCGAGCGGCTGACTCGCCATGCCCTGTGCGACCGCCTGGGCGACCCCCGGGGCGGCGGCCTGATCGTGGAGAGCGCGGGCACGTGGGGCCACGAGGGCGCCCCGATGGAGGCCAACGCGGAGCTGGTCCTCGCCGACTTCGGGGCGGACGCGAGCGGCTTCGTGGGGCGCGAGCTCCTCGACGAGCACGTCATCCGCGCGGACCTGGTCCTGACGGCGACCCGGGACCACCGGGCGCAGGTCATCTCGATGGGCCACTCGGCGGGTCTGCGCACCTTCACCCTGAAGGAGTTCACCCGGCTCGTCCGCGCCATAGATCCCGCGACCCTGCCGGACCCCTTGGACGACGGCATGGTCGAACGCGCCCGAGCCCTGGTCCGCGCGGCGGCGGCTCTACGCGGGTGGCTCCTGGCCCCGAACGCGGAGGCGGACGAGGTGAACGACCCGTACGGTGCGCCGATCACGTTCTTCCGCTCCATCGGCGAGGAGATCAACACGGCGCTGGATCCGGTCGTGACGGCGCTGACGGGTGTGCCTGCGCGGCGTTGACGGGTAGCTGCCCACGTCCGACGGCCGGAGGCCGGCGCAGCGGCCCGATGCCTGAGAGGCCCCCAGGGGGCGAGCAGTGCGAGGGGTGCGTCGGGAGCGGGGCTCAACACGGCGCTGGATCCGGTCGTGACGGCGCTGACGGGTGTGCCTGCGCGGCGTTGACGGGGCCTCTGCGCGGCGTTGACGGGTGGGCTGGGCGTCGTTGACGGTGCCCCTGCGTGGTGTTGACGGGTGGGCTGGGCGTCGTTGACGGTGCCCCTGCGTGGTGTTGACGGGTGGGCTGGGCGTCGGGGAACACGGGCGCCAGGGCCATCCGGCCCAGAGGCTTGGTGAACATCGGGCAAAGCCGTGCCGACGCGCCTACATTGGAGCTGAAGCCCAGCCCACGCCTGGAGCCAACGATGCCGGTCACCGCTCCCCCCGAAGAGGATCTCGACGTCCTGCGCCGGCAGGACCCGGAGATCGCCGACGTGCTGCTCGGGGAGGTGCGCCGGCAGTCCGACAGCCTTCAGCTGATCGCGGCCGAGAACTTCACCTCGCCCGCCGTCCTCGCCGCCCTCGGCTCCGCGCTCGCCAACAAGTACGCCGAGGGCTATCCCGGCGCCCGCCACCACGGCGGCTGCGAGTTCGTCGACGCCGCCGAGCGGATCGCCGTGGACCGGGCCAAGGCGCTCTTCGGAGCCGAGCACGCCAACGTGCAGGCCCACTCCGGTTCCTCCGCCGTCCTCGCCGCGTACGCGGCCCTCCTGCGACCCGGGGACACCGTCCTCGCCATGGGCCTCGAACACGGTGGCCATCTCACCCACGGCTCGCCCGCCAACTTCTCCGGCCGCTGGTTCGACTTCGTGCCCTACGGCGTCGACGCCGAGACCGGACTCGTCGACTACGAGCAGGTCGCCGCCCTCGCCCGCCACCACCGCCCCAAGGCGATCGTCTGCGGCTCCATCTCCTACCCCCGCCACCTCGACTACGCGCTCTTCCGCGAGATCGCCGACGAGACCGGTGCCTATCTCATCGCCGACGCCGCCCACCCCATCGGTCTCGTCGCCGGGGGAGCGGCACCCAACCCCGTCCCGTACGCCGATGTGGTGTGTGCCACGACGCACAAGGTGCTCCGCGGTCCGCGCGGCGGGATGATCCTCTGCGGCGCCGAGCTCGCCGGCCGCGTCGACCGCGCCGTCTTCCCCTTCACGCAGGGCGGCGCCCAGATGCACACCATCGCCGCCAAGGCCGTCGCCTTCGGGGAGGCGGCGACGCCCGCCTTCGCCGCGTACGCCCATCAGGTGGTCGCGCACGCCCGCGTCCTCGCCGACGCGCTCGCCGCGGAGGGCTACGCCGTCACCACCGGCGGCACCGACACCCACCTGATCACGGCGGATCCCGCCCCGCTCGGCATCGAGGGCCGCACCGCCCGGATGCGCCTCGCCGCCGCCGGCATGGTCCTCGACACCTGTGCTCTTCCTTACGGGGACGGGCGCGGCATCCGGCTCGGTACGGCCGCCGTCACCACCCAGGGGATGGGTGCCCGGGAGATGGCCCGGATCGCCGCGTTGTTCACGATCGCGCTACGGGACAAGCCCGAGGAGACGGCGCGGGTACGCGCCGAAGTGCGCGAACTGTCCGGGCGATTTCCCCCGTATGGACGGTGATGGCAGGCGGAGCGCAACCATCCTCACGGGCCGAATGTCCTCAAGCACATGGACAGCACGGCTAGGGTGTGGGGCTGAGATGGCCAGCGATTCCTGTGGGGCAGCCCGTGCGTGATTACCTGCTGACGCTCTGTGTCACGGCCGCGGTGACCTATCTGCTGACCGGTCCGGTGCGGAAGTTCGCCATCGCGACCGGGGCGATGCCGGAGATCCGTGCCCGAGACGTACACCGAGAACCGACTCCGCGGCTCGGTGGCATCGCCATGTTCTTCGGGCTGTGCGCCGGACTGCTGGTCGCCGACCACCTCCAGAACCTCAACAGCGTCTTCGAGCTCTCCAACGAACCCCGGGCGCTGCTGTCGGGAGCCGCGCTGATCTGGCTGATCGGTGTCCTCGACGACAAGTTCGAGCTGGACGCCCTGATCAAGCTGGGCGCGCAGATGATCTCCGCCGGCGTGATGGTGATCCAGGGTCTGACGATCCTGTGGCTGCCGATCCCCGGCGTCGGCACGGTCGCCCTCACCCGCGGGCAGGGCACGCTCCTCACGGTCGCCCTGGTGGTCCTCACCATCAACGCCGTGAACTTCGTGGACGGCCTCGACGGCCTCGCCGCCGGCATGGTCTGCATCGCCGCCGCGGCCTTCTTCCTGTACGCCTACCGCCTCTGGTACGGCTACACGATCGAGGCCGCCGCCCCCGCCACGCTCTTCGCCGCGATCCTCATGGGCATGTGCCTGGGCTTCCTGCCGCACAACATGCATCCAGCCCGGATCTTCATGGGCGACTCCGGCTCGATGCTGATCGGCCTGATCCTGGCCGCCTCGGCGATCTCGATCACCGGCCAGGTCGACCCGGACGTGCTGAAGCTCTTCGAGGGCTCGACCCGTGAGGCCACCCACGCCGCCCTGCCGGTCTTCATCCCGCTCGTCCTGCCGCTGACGATCATCGCGATCCCGATGGCCGACCTGATCCTCGCCATCGTGCGCCGTACCTGGAACGGCCAGTCGCCGTTCGCGGCCGACCGCGGGCATCTGCACCACCGGCTTCTGGAGATCGGGCACTCGCACAGCCGTGCCGTGCTGATCATGTACTTCTGGTCGGCGCTGATCGCCTTCGGGACCCTCGCGTACTCGGTGCACTCGACGTCGATGTGGATCGTGCTCGTGGTGGTACTGCTCAGCGCGATCGGTCTGGTGCTGCTTCTGCTGCCGCGCTTCTCGCCGCGAGCCCCGCGGTGGGCGGAGTCCTTCGTACCGCCCCGCTACCGGCGCCGTAAGCGGGTGGCTGCGGAGCCCATGGGCACGGGAGCCGAGGTACCGGTCTCCGCCTCCGTGGGGGAGCCTCTGGAGGAGCGCATCCCGGTCCCGGCCGGAGTCAACGGCGCCACCGCCATCGGCCACCGTTCGCGCTTCACCGACCGGCGGAAGGCCGGAACGCCGAGTTGACGAACGCCACATCGGCGTCCAATACCAGACAAGTCCACCGCGCGTCGTGCACACACGCGCGCGGTAACTCTCATGTGTGACAGTCAGCACACTTCACGGGTAAAGAACTACTCAAATAGTTTGTGATACCGTTCACGAGACCCGGCGACAGAGCCGAAGGACCGTAGTGCGACGGTCCATTGGCCCCGAGACTCACCTCGGACCGGGCTTACGCTCGTCCCTGACGACACCATCGCCCCCACCAGCAACAGCGGAGACACCGCCATGCCGTCCAACGACGCACGCATCCTTCTTTCAGCCGCCATTCCCGCTGCTGCCACCGGCGCCATCGCCGCGGTCATCAGCGGCGTGGTCGCCGGCGGGAAGGGCGCGATCGGCGCCGTCATCGGCTGCGCGGTCGTCATCGCGTTCATGGGTATCGGGCTCGTGGTGCTCCAGCGGACGGCGAAGTCGTACCCGCACCTGTTCCAGGCGATGGGTCTTCTGCTCTACACGACCCAGCTGCTGCTTCTCTTCGTCTTGATGCTGTTGCTCAAGAACACCACGTTCTTCGACTTCAAGGCTTTCGCCTTCACCCTGCTCGCGTCGACCCTCGTCTGGATCGCCGCGCAGGCGCGTGCCTACATGAAGGCCAAGATCATGTACATCGACGACCCCAAGAAGCCGGGGTCGTCGACGTGAGGGGTAGGGCCGGGATAAAGGCGCATTCGGCTTCCTGCTATCGTCCGGTGCCAACTGCGGCACTGCGGGCGCGGGCATCCGAGCTGACGCCTGTCCCAGCGCGAGGCTCGATGCCGAACCGCCGCCCCCTTATCCGTAAGACCAGTCCAGTGCCGACCCGCGGCTGCGTGCCGCGCCGACACAACGAGGTTGCCGTACCTATGCGCCACGCTGAAGGAGCCCGCGGTGAGTGCTGACCAGACGCTTGCCTTCGACCCGGATTGCCACATCTTCAGTGGATGTGGCTTCCCGGCGCCGGGCCTGCACACGTTCATGTACGAGCCCATCGCCACGGTGGCCGGCATCGAGATCACCAAGCCGATGCTGCTTGCTCTGCTGGGCTCCATCGTGGTCGTCGGGTTCTTCTGGGCCGCCTTCAACAAGCCCAAGCTGATCCCCGGCAAGATGCAGATGGTCGGCGAGGCCGGTTACGACTTCGTTCGCCGCGGCATCGTCTACGAGATCATCGGCAAGAAGGACGGCGAGAAGTACGTCCCCTTCATGGTGTCGCTGTTCTTCTTCGTCTGGATCATGAACCTCTGGTCGATCATTCCGCTCGCCCAGTTCCCGGTCACGTCACTGATCGCCTTCCCGGCCGGTCTCGCGCTGATCGTGTACGTCATGTGGATCTCGCTGACCTTCAAGAAGCACGGCTTCGTCGGCGGCTGGAAGAACATCGTCGGTTACGACAAGTCCCTCGGCGCGATCCTCCCGATGGTCGTCGTCCTCGAGTTCTTCTCGAACCTCATCATCCGGCCCTTCACGCACGCGGTCCGACTGTTCGCGAACATGTTCGCCGGTCACCTGCTGATCGTGATGTTCTCGCTGGCCACCTGGTACCTGATGAACGGCCTGGGCTTCGTCTACGCCGGCGCCTCGTTCGTCATGGTCCTCGTGATGACGGCCTTCGAGCTCTTCATCCAGGCCGTCCAGGCGTACGTCTTCGTCCTCCTGGCCTGCAGCTACATCCAGGGCGCGCTCGCCGAGCACCACTGAGCGACTCCCGCCCGGGACTCAGCTACACCCCCAATCCAACAGTCGTCCGGTGGCCAACCCCCATCGGGTCATTGAAAGAGAAGGAAGTAACGGCATGTCCGCTGCTCTCGACATGATCAACCTCGCCGCCGAAGGTGGCAGCGCCAAGACCAACGTCGTCGGCAACGTCGCCTCGATCGGTTACGGCCTCGCCGCGATCGGCCCCGGCGTCGGCGTCGGCATCATCTTCGGTAACGGTACGCAGGCCCTCGCCCGCCAGCCCGAGGCCGCCGGTCTGATCCGCACCAACCAGATCATGGGCTTCGCCTTCTGTGAGGCGCTCGCCCTCATCGGCATCGTCATGGGCTTCGTCTACCAGTAAATCGGACCGACAGCCCACACCTTTTTACGGAAGGCACTGATGTGAACGCTCTGCTTCTTGCGGCGGAGGAGCCCCAGCCTCCTCTGATCCCGCATCTTGACGAGCTCGTCATCGGCCTGATCGCCTTCGTCATCGTCTTCGGCTTCCTCGCCAAGAAGCTCCTCCCGAACATCAACAAGGTTCTGGAAGAGCGTCGGCAGGCCATCGAGGGTGGCATCGAGAAGGCCGAGTCGGCCCAGATCGAGGCCCAGAGTGTGCTGGAGCAGTACAAGGCCCAGCTCGCCGAGGCCCGCCATGAGGCCGCGCGTCTTCGCCAGGAGGCGACGGAGCAGGGCACCGCGATCATCCAGGAGATGAAGGCGGAAGGCCAGCGCCAGCGCGAGGAGATCATCGCGGCCGGTCACACGCAGATCGAGGCCGACCGCAAGGCTGCGGCGACCTCGCTGCGCCAGGACGTGGGCAAGCTCGCCACCGACCTGGCCGGCAAGCTGGTCGGCGAGTCCCTCGAGGACCACGCCCGCCAGAGCCGCACGATCGACCGCTTCCTCGACGAGCTCGAGGAGAAGGCCGAGGCCGTCCGATGAACGGAGCGAGCCGTGAAGCACTGGCCACCGCACGTGAGTCCCTCGACGCGCTGACCGACAACACCTCGGTCGACGCCGCGAAGCTCGCGGGCGAGCTGGCCGCAGTCACCGCGCTGCTCGACCGCGAGGTGTCGCTGCGTCGGGTCCTGACCGACCCGGCGCAGGCGGGCGAAGCCAAGGCCGAGCTCGCCGGGCGACTGCTCGGCGGCCAGGTGGGCGGGGAGACCGTCGACCTGGTGTCCGGCATGGTGCGTTCCCGCTGGTCGTCCTCGCGTGACCTGGTCGACTCGGCCGAGGAGCTGGCGAACACCGCCGACCTCACCGCGGCACAGCGGGCCGGTGCGCTGGACGACGTCGAGGACGAGCTGTTCCGGTTCGGCCGGATCGTCACCTCCAGCACCGAGCTCCGCTCGGCGCTGACGGACAAGGCCGCCACCGCCTCCGCCAAGGGCGAGCTGCTGCGCAGCCTGCTCGGCGGCAAGGCCAACGCGGTCACCGAGCGTCTGGTCGGCCGTCTCGTGACCCAGCCGCGTGGACGTAGCCTGGAAGCGGGACTCGAGTCCCTCTCCAAGCTCGCCGCGGCGCGCCGGGACCGGATGGTCGCCGTCGTGACCTCGGCGGTGCCGCTGACCGACCAGCAGAAGCAGCGCCTCGGTGCCGTCCTGGCCAAGCTGTACGGCCGCCAGATGCACCTGAACCTCGACGTGGACCCGGCGGTCCTCGGCGGGATCACGGTGCAGGTCGGTGACGAGGTCATCAACGGCACCATCGCGGAGCGCCTCGACGAGGCGACCCGGCGACTGGCCGGCTGACGTCAGCCGGCAACTGAACACAGCATCACCTGCGGCCCGGTTGGGCCGTGCAGAGATTGCAGAAGATTCCTGGGGGTCGGCCCCCAGACCCCCAAGAAGACTTCGGGCCCAACAAGGAGAGCAGGGAACCCAGA
This sequence comes from Streptomyces sp. NPDC056222, assembly GCF_042264065.1. NCBI lineage: Bacteria > Bacillati > Actinomycetota > Actinomycetes > Kitasatosporales > Streptomycetaceae > Streptomyces > Streptomyces sp. NPDC056222. Next base: position 81,468 of record NZ_JBHJTL010000016.1, read on the forward strand.
TGGCGGAGCTCACGATCCGGCCGGAGGAGATCCGGGACGCGCTGGAGACCTTTGTCCAGTCGTACCAGCCGGACGCGGCCTCGCGCGAGGAGGTCGGAACGGTCAGCCTGGCCGGCGACGGCATTGCCAAGGTGGAGGGTCTCCCCTCGGCCATGGCGAACGAGCTGCTGAAGTTCGAGGACGGCACCCTCGGTCTCGCCCTCAACCTCGAGGAGCGCGAGATCGGTGCGATCGTCCTCGGCGAGTTCAGCGGTATCGAGGAGGGCCAGCCGGTGCAGCGCACCGGTGAGGTTCTCTCCGTAGGTGTCGGCGAGGGCTACCTCGGCCGCGTCGTCGACCCGCTCGGCAACCCGATCGACGGCCTCGGCGAGATCGCGACCGAGGGCCGCCGCGCCCTCGAGCTGCAGGCCCCGGGCGTTATGGCCCGTAAGTCGGTCCACGAGCCGATGGAGACCGGCTACAAGGCCGTCGACGCCATGACGCCGGTCGGCCGTGGCCAGCGTCAGCTGATCATCGGCGACCGTCAGACCGGCAAGACCGCGCTGTGCGTCGACACGATCATCAACCAGCGTGACAACTGGCGCTCGGGCGACGTGAACAAGCAGGTCCGCTGCATCTACGTCGCCGTCGGCCAGAAGGGCTCGACCATCGCGTCCGTTCGCGGCGCCCTGGAAGAGGCCGGAGCCCTCGAGTACACGACGATCGTCGCCGCCCCGGCGTCCGACCCGGCCGGCTTCAAGTACCTGGCGCCGTACACCGGCTCCGCCATCGGTCAGCACTGGATGTACCAGGGCAAGCACGTCCTGATCGTCTTCGACGACCTGTCGAAGCAGGCCGACGCCTACCGCGCCGTGTCGCTGCTGCTGCGCCGCCCGCCGGGCCGTGAGGCCTACCCGGGTGACGTCTTCTACCTGCACTCCCGTCTGCTCGAGCGCTGCGCCAAGCTCTCGGACGAGCTGGGTGCCGGTTCGATGACCGGTCTGCCGATCGTCGAGACCAAGGCGAACGACGTGTCGGCGTTCATTCCGACCAACGTCATCTCCATCACCGACGGCCAGTGCTTCCTGGAGTCCGACCTGTTCAACGCCGGCCAGCGCCCGGCCCTGAACGTCGGTATCTCGGTCTCCCGTGTCGGTGGCTCCGCCCAGCACAAGGCGATGAAGCAGATCTCCGGTCGCCTCCGTGTCGACCTGGCCCAGTTCCGTGAGCTGGAGGCGTTCGCCGCCTTCGGTTCGGACCTGGACGCCGCGTCGAAGGCGCAGCTGGAGCGTGGTCAGCGCATGGTCGAGCTGCTCAAGCAGGCTCAGTACCAGCCGATGCCCACCGAGAACCAGGTCGTTTCCGTCTGGGCCGGCACCACCGGCAAGATGGACGACGTCCCGGTGGCCGACATCCGTCGCTTCGAGGCCGAGATGCTGGCGTACCTGCGCCAGAGCCACTCCGGTCTCATGGCCTCCATCCGTGAGGGCGGCAAGATGTCGGACGACACCCTGCAGTCCGTGGCCGACGCCATCGCGGAGTTCAAGAAGCAGTTCGAGACTTCTGACGGGAAGCTGCTGGGCGACGACGCTTCCGCTGCCGTCAACGTCTCGAAGTGACGACGGAAGGGACCTGACTCATGGGAGCGCAGCTCCGGGTCTACAAGCGTCGCATCAAATCCGTCACCGCGACGAAGAAGATCACCAAGGCGATGGAGATGATCGCCGCCTCGCGCGTCGTCAAGGCGCAGCGCAAGGTGCAGGCGTCGACCCCGTACGCGATCGAGCTGACCCGCGCGGTCACCGCGGTCGCCACGGGTGCGAACGACAAGCACCCGCTGACCACCGAGGTGGAGAACCCGATCCGTGCCGCGGTCCTGCTCCTCTCGAGCGACCGCGGTCTGGCCGGCGCCTTCAACTCCAACGCCATCAAGGCGGCGGAAGCGCTGACGAGGAAGCTGGAGAGCGAGGGCCGCGAGGTCGACATCTATGTCGTCGGCCGTCGTGGTATCTCGCACTACAACTTCCGTGAGCGCAAGCTGGCCGACACGTGGACCGGTTTCACGGATCAGCCGGAGTACGCGGACGCCAAGAAGATCGCGGCCCCGCTGATCGAGGCGATCGAGAAGGACACGGCCGAGGGTGGTGTGGACGAGCTCCACATCGTCTACACCGAGTTCGTCTCGATGATGACGCAGACGGCGGTCGAGGCCCGGCTGCTGCCCCTCAGCCTCGATGAGGTGGCGAAGGAGGCGGGCGAGCAGGACACGCTCCGTCCGCTGTACGACTTCGAGCCGTCGGCGGAGGACGTCCTCGACGCCCTTCTGCCGCGCTACGTCGAAAGCCGTATCTACAACGCGCTGCTCCAGTCGGCTGCCTCCAAGCACGCCGCCACGCGCCGCGCGATGAAGTCGGCGACCGACAACGCGGGAGACTTGATCAACAACCTCTCCCGACTTGCCAACGCGGCCCGCCAGGCCGAAATCACCCAGGAAATCAGCGAGATCGTCGGTGGCACCGCAGCCCTGGCCGACGCGACCGCGGGGAGTGACAAGTAATGACGACCACTGTTGAGACGGCCGCCGCCACGGGCCGCGTCGCCCGGGTCATCGGCCCGGTCGTCGACGTGGAGTTCCCCGTCGACGCGATGCCGGAGATCTACAACGCGCTGAACGTCCAGGTTCCGGACCCGGCCGTCGAGGGCGGGACCAAGACCCTGACCCTCGAGGTCGCCCAGCACCTCGGTGACGGCGTTGTCCGCACCATCTCGATGCAGCCCACCGACGGTCTGGTTCGCCAGGCCCCGGTGACCGACACCGGCACGGGCATCACGGTGCCCGTCGGTGACGTCACCAAGGGCCGCGTGTTCAACACGCTGGGTCAGGTGCTGAACGCGGACGAGTCCACCGTGGCCGACGCGCCGCGCTGGACGATCCACCGCAAGGCCCCGGCCTTCGACCAGCTCGAGTCCAAGACCGAGATGTTCGAGACCGGCCTGAAGGTCGTCGACCTTCTCACCCCGTACGTCAAGGGTGGAAAGATCGGTCTGTTCGGTGGTGCCGGTGTCGGCAAGACCGTTCTGATCCAGGAAATGATCGTCCGTGTGGCCAAGCTGCACGACGGTGTGTCGGTCTTCGCGGGCGTCGGCGAGCGCACCCGTGAGGGCAACGACCTCATGGTGGAGATGGACGAGGCCGGCGTTCTGGACAAGACCGCGCTGGTCTTCGGCCAGATGGACGAGCCCCCGGGCACCCGTCTGCGCGTGGCCCTGGCCGGTCTGACCATGGCGGAGTACTTCCGCGATGTGCAGAAGCAGGACGTGCTGTTCTTCATCGACAACATCTTCCGCTTCACGCAGGCCGGCTCCGAGGTCTCGACCCTGCTCGGCCGTATGCCCTCCGCCGTGGGTTACCAGCCGAACCTGGCCGACGAGATGGGTCTCCTCCAGGAGCGCATCACCTCGACCCGTGGTCACTCGATCACCTCGATGCAGGCGATCTACGTCCCCGCGGACGACCTGACCGACCCGGCTCCGGCCACCACCTTCGCCCACCTCGACGCGACGACGGTTCTCTCCCGTCCGATCTCCGAGAAGGGCATCTACCCGGCCGTGGACCCGCTGGACTCCACGTCCCGGATCCTGGACCCGCGTTACATCGCGCAGGACCACTACGACGCCGCCATGCGCGTCAAGGGCATCCTGCAGAAGTACAAGGACCTCCAGGACATCATCGCGATTCTCGGTATCGACGAGCTGAGCGAGGAGGACAAGCTCGTTGTCCACCGCGCCCGCCGTGTCGAGCGCTTCCTGTCCCAGAACACCCACGCGGCGAAGCAGTTCACCGGTGTGGACGGTTCGGACGTTCCGCTCGACGAGTCGATCGCCGCGTTCAACGCGATCTGCGACGGTGAGTACGACCACTTCCCCGAGCAGGCCTTCTTCATGTGCGGTGGCGTCGAGGACCTCAAGAAGAACGCCAAGGAGCTTGGCGTCTCCTGAGCCCCGTGCTCTCGTGAGGGGGGCGGGTGTGTCCCGCCCCCCTCGTCACGCCCATTAGAATTGACCCCAACACCCGGCACGACCGCCGGGTGGTGACCCGAGGAGCCACCCTTGGCTGCTGAGCTGCACGTCGAGCTGGTCGCCGCGGACCGGAGTGTCTGGTCCGGCGAGGCCACCTTGGTCATCGCACGTACCACCTCCGGCGACATCGGCGTCATGCCCGGCCACCAGCCGCTGCTCGGTGTGCTGGAGTCGGGCCCGGTGACCATCCGTACCAGCGAGGGCGAGACCGTCGTCGCCGCTGTGCACGGTGGATTCATCTCGTTCGCCGACGACAAGCTGTCTCTGCTCGCGGAGATCGTCGAGCTGGCGGACGAGATCGACGCCCAGCGCGCCGAGCGTGCGCTGGAGCGCGCCAAGTCGGAGTCGGACGCCGCCGCCGAGCGTCGCGCCGATGTCCGGTTGCGTGCGGTAGCGGTCCGCTAGCGGACCGCGCCGAGAGTTGTGCCCTCAGCCGCGGCACGGCTGGAATTCTCCAGACCGTGTCGCGGCTGAGGCGATGCATATGCAGGTTGTATTCGGTTACGCCGGCGAAGCCGGTCACGGGACGCAGCGAGGAGGTCGGTGAAGATGTTCCTCGCTCTGCTCCTGTGCGGCCTGGTCGTCGCACTGGTGGTGATCGGGCTCTTCGTCTTCGGCTTGCGCCGCCGCCTGATTCAGCGTGCCGGCGGCACCTTCGACTGTTCCCTGCGCTGGAACGTCCCCGAGGAGCCGGATCTCTCCGGCAAGGGCTGGGTGTACGGCGTCGCCCGCTACAGCGGTGACCAGGTGTCCTGGTTCCGTGTCTTCTCCTACGCGCCCCGTCCGCGCCGCGTCCTGGAGCGCTCGGCGATCGAGGTCCTGGAGCGCCGGATGCCCGAGGGCGAGGAGGAGCTGGCGCTGCTCTCCGACGCGGTGATCCAGGGCTGTATGCACCGGGGGACCCGTCTGGAGCTGGCGATGAGCGAGGACGCTCTCACCGGCTTCCTCGCCTGGCTGGAGGCGGCACCTCCGGGCCAGCGAGTGAATGTGGCCTGATCGGCCCCGACTCGATGGGGGTCCCCCCGGACGAAGTCTGGGGGAGAATGTGGCCTGATCGGCCCCGACTCGATGGGGGTCCCCCCGGACGAAGTCTGGGGGAGAATGTGGCCGGTTTCGGACAAACGACGGCGGGGACGGTGTGCTGCACCGTCCCCGCCGCGTTTTCCGTCGGGCTAGTTCAGCCCGCTGTTGATGGCTCCGACCAGCTCGCCGTTGCCGCTGTCACCGCTGAACTCCCAGAAGAACGCGCCGCCCAGGCCCTGGTTCTTCGCCCAGCTCATCTTGGACGTGACCGTGGCCGGGGTGTCGTAGCTCCACCAGTTGGAGCCGCAGTGCGCGTACGCCGTACCGGCCACCGTGCCGTTGGCCGGGCAGGAGTTCTTCAGGACCTTGTAGTCCTCGATGCCCTGCTCGTACGTGCCGGCCGCCGGGCCCGTCGCGCTGCCGCCCGGTGCGGACTGGGTGACGCCGGTCCAGCCGCGGCCGTAGAAGCCGATGCCGAGCAGCAGCTTGTTGGCCGGGACTCCCTTCGCCTTGAACTTGGCGATCGCCTCGGCGGAGTTGAAGCCCGCCTGCGGGATGCCGGCGTACGAGGTGAGCGGGGAGTGCGGGGCCGTCGGGCCCTGCGCGGCCCAGGCGCCGAAGAAGTCGTACGTCATCACGTTGAACCAGTTCATGTACTGCGCGGCGCCCGCGTAGTCCGCGGCGTCGATCTTGCCGCCGGAGGAGGCGTCGGCCGTCACGGCCGCCGTGACCAGGTTGTTCGCGCCGAACTTGGCACGCATCGCCTGCATCATGTTCTTGAACGAGGCCGGGCCGCTGGTGTCGCAGGACAGACCGCAGGCGTTCGGGTACTCCCAGTCCAGGTCGATGCCGTCGAAGACGTCGGCCCAGCGCGGGTCCTCCACGAGGTCGTAGCAGGACTGCGCGAAGGCGGTCGGGTTCTGCACGGCCTGGCCGAAGCCGCCGGACCAGGTCCAGCCGCCGAAGGACCACAGCACCTTGATGTTCGGGTACGCCTTCTTCAGCTTGCGCAGCTGGTTGAAGTTGCCGCGCAGCGGCTGGTCCCAGGTGTCGGCGACACCGTCGACGGACTGGTCGGCGGTGTATGACTTGTCGTAGTCCGCGTAGGCGTCACCGATCGTGCACCTGCCGCCGGTGACGTTGCCGAAGGCGTAGTTGATGTGCGTGATCTTGGAGGCGGAGCCGGACGTCACGATGTTCTTGACGTGGTAGTTCCGGCCGTAGACGCCCCAGTTGGTGAAGTAGCCCAGCTTCACGGTGGAGCCGGGGTTGGGGTTGCCCCCGCCGCCCGTGGTCCGGACGCTCGCGGCGCCGCTCGCCGGGCCGGTCTGGTCGATGGTGTCGCGGGCGACGACCGTGTAGCTGTAGTCGGTGCCGGCGGTCAGCCCGGAGTTGGTGTACGTGAGTCCGGTGACCGTGGCGATCGTGGTGCCGTCACGCTTGACGTCGTAGTTCTTGATGCCCTTGTCGTCCGTGGCCGCCGTCCAGGTCAGCTTGACCGAGGTGTTGGTGATGTCGGAGGGGACGGGGGTGCCGGGGGCGGAGGGCGCGTTGTCGCCGGGCTGAGTGCCTCCGTCGCAGGAGGCGCCGTTGATCTTGCAACCGCTGGGGGCGCCGGAGCCGGAACCGTTGAAGCCGAAGGAGACGGTGGCGCCGGGGGCGAGGGTGCCGTTCCAGCCGACGTTCTTGGCGGTCCAGTGAGTGCCGGAGCTGGTGACGGTGGCGTCCCAGGCGGAGGTGACGGCGGTGCCGGCGGGGTAGTCCCACTCGACGGTCCAGGAGGAGAGCGTGGTGGTGCCGGTGTTCTTCACCGTCCACTTGCCCTCGAAGCCGGAGCCCCAGTCGGAGACCTTGGTGTACGTGGCGGTGGCCGCCGCGGCGGCTTCGGCGGGTGCTGCGAGGCCGACCATGGCGGCCAGGGGCAGGATCAGGGCGGTCAGACCGGCGGCGGCCCGGTGTCTGAACCCTGTTCTGCGCGTCGGTGCTTGAGTGCTCAACGGTGCTCCTCAAGTTTGCGGACGGACAAGCTGGGGGTGGTCCGTGAACTGTGCGCGCGCCCCGAGAGCGTAGAAAGGTCTGGACCAACCGTCAAGAGGTCCAGACCAACGTCGGATCGGGTCCGTCAGACCCCCAACTCCTGTGCCAGCACGGCCGCTTGTACCCTGCTGCGCAGCTTCAGCTTCCCCAGCACCTTGCTGACGTGGGTCTTCACCGTGGCTTCCGCCATGTCCAGGCGCACCGCGATCTCGGCGTTGGACAGACCCTTGCCCAGCGCGGAGAGCACCTCCCGCTCCCGCGGGGTCAGTACGTCCAGTACGGATGGATCCGCCGCGCCCGGCCCACGCACCGGCGCGCGCGGCGCCGCGAACTCGGCGATCAGCCGCCGCGTCACGGCCGGGGCGATCAGACCTTCCCCGCGCGCCACCGTCCGTACCGCCTCGATCAGGTCCTTCGCTTCGGTGTTCTTCAGCAGAAAGCCCGACGCTCCCGCCCGCAGCGCCCCGAAGACGTACTCGTCGAGGTCGAAGGTCGTCAGGACGAGCACGTCGGCCAGGCCCTCGGAGACCACGAGCCGGGTCGCGGTCACCCCGTCCATCCGCGGCATCTGCACATCCATCAGGACCAGATCCGGGCGGAGTTCGCGGGCCAGCTCCACGGCGCGTTCGCCGTCCGCGGCCTCCCCGACCACCTCGATGTCCGGCGCGCTGCCCAGGATCAGGACAAGCCCCGCCCTGACCGCGCTCTGATCCTCGGCCACGACTACGCGTACCATGCCGGCGGCTCCCTGTCGCTCGTACCGACGGGCAGGACCGCCCGTACCCGCCATTCTTTCCGCCCGTCGTCCGCCGTCACCGGACCGGACTCGAACTCCCCGTCGAGCAGCGCCACCCGCTCCCGCATCCCGACCAGACCCGCCCCGGAACCAGGGGCCCGCGGCCCCGGCTGCCCGCCGAGCGGACTGATCACCCCCACCGTGAGGGCGCCGTCCGGGCGGCGGACGCCGAGCTCCACCCGCACCTCGCCCGGGCCCGCGTGCTTGAGGGCATTGGTCAGCGACTCCTGCACGATCCGGTACGCGGCGAGCTCGACCGGGGCCGGCAGCGCTCCCGCGTCCGGCTTCCGGCTGTCGTCGAGCGTGAACGTCAGCCCGCTCGACTCCCCGTTCGTCGCCGCCTGCGTCACCAGCGAGTCCAGCCCGTCCAGGGTGGGGGCGGCCGCCGGCTCCGCGTCCCCGCTGCTGTCCCGCAGCAGCCCGATCAGCCGCCGCATCTCCGCGAGGCCCTCCACGCTGTTCTCCCGGATCACGGTCAGCGCCTGCCGGGTGGTGCCCGGATCGTCGAGCGACAGCGCGGCGGTGGAGTGGATCGCGATGGCGGAGAGGTGGTTGGCCACCATGTCGTGCAGCTCCCGCGCCATCCGGGCGCGCTCGGCCACGACGGCCTGGCTGCGGTCCATCTCCGCGAGCAGCGCGGTCTGCTCCGCGCGCAGCCGCGCGGCGTCGGCGGCCTGGCGGTGATTGCGGACGACGGCTCCGGTGACGGCGGGCAGGAACGACACCATGCCGGTGATCAGGCCGACCACCAGGGCGATCGCGTTCTGCCACCAGACGAGGAAGCCGATCGTCACACCGATCGTGATCAGTCCGGTCGTGTACGGGATGCGGCGGGCTGCGGCGGGTTTCCCGTAGACCACGGCCGAGTAGACCAGGTCCGTGAACATCAGGGCGGTCACGAGGCTGCCGTAGGTGAACTGGTCCGCCACGAGGGCGACGGTGCCGACGGCCAGGGCCGTCTGCGGCATCGTGCGCCGCAGGGCCTCCATCGAGGCCATCACGACGAGAGGGATCAGGGTCGCCCACCGCGCGGTGATCAGCCGGTCGGTCTGGGTGTGCAGCCCGAAGGACCACATCAGCAGGCCGATGGCGAGGCCGCCGGCGGCGATGAGCAGGTCGTCGCGGTGCGGTCGGGGGAGTGTCACGTTCCCATCCAACACGGCGGGCGGACCCCGGGCCTCGCCGCCGGGGCCGATCCGGGTCTCCGTCGAAGGATGTAGTCGCACTTCGTCATCGGCGACGACGTTCCGGCCGCATCGCCACGCGACGCTGGAGGGGAACCGAAAGGGGAGTACCGCCGTGATCGTCATGCTGATCGTGATCTGCGAAGTGGGCTTCTGGGTCCTGCTGGCCGCGGGTCTCGCCACCCGCTATCTGCTGAAGATGCCCCGGACGGGTCTCGCCCTGCTGCTCTGCGAGCCGCTCCTGGAAGTCCTGCTGCTCGTCGTCACCGCGATCGACCTCAAGAACGGGGCGGAGCCGAGCTGGCGGCACGGTCTCGCGGCGGTGTACATCGGCTACACCGTCGGCCATGGCCACCGCACCGTGAAGTGGCTGGACGGCCACGCCGCCCACCGTCTCGGCGGCGGGCCGCCGCCCGTGAAGCCGCCGCGCTACGGCATGGCACGCGCCCGCCACGAGGGCAAGGTCTGGCTGGGCTCGGTGACGGCGGCTGCCGTCGCGTCCGGACTGCTGCTGCTCGCGAGCTGGTACGTCGGCGACGACGGGAACACCGACTCGCTGCGAAGCTGGATCTACGTCGCCTGGCGGGCGGTCGGCATCCACGGCCTGATCGCGCTCAGCTACGCGATCTGGCCGAAGAAGGCACCGGCCGGCGACCCGGAGTCAGCGGTCCCCGCCCGGGACCCAGAGCACGTCCCCGACCTCCTTGTTCGCGACTCGCGCAAGGATGAAGAGCAGGTCTGAGAGGCGGTTGAGGTACGTGGCGGTCAGCGGGTTCATCGTCTCGCCGTGGACCTCCATGGCCGCCCAGGTGGAGCGCTCCGCGCGCCGGACCACCGTGCACGCCTGGTGCAGCAGTGCCGCACCGGGCGTGCCGCCCGGCAGGATGAAGGAGCGCAGCTTCTCCAGCTCCTCCAGGAAGCGGTCGCAGTCCGCCTCCAGCTTGTCGATGTACGACTGCTCGACCCGCAGCGGCGGGTACTTCGGGTCCTCGACCACCGGGGTGGAGAGGTCGGCGCCCACGTCGAACAGGTCGTTCTGGACGCGGACGAGGACCTTCACGACCTCCTCGTCGAGCTGCCCGAGGGCGACGGCCGTGCCGAGGACGGCGTTGGCCTCGTTGGCGTCGGCGTACGCCGAGATCCGCAGATCGGTCTTGGCGGTCCGGCTCATGTCGCCCAGCGCGGTGGTGCCCTGGTCGCCGGTACGGGTGTAGATGCGCGTCAGATTGACCATGACCCCAGCGTAGTTACGCTCCGGCCCTCCGGAACGTCCGTGTGCCGACCGTCACGGCGAGCGCCGTGAGCGCGACCGCCACCAGGACGCCGTAGAGCATGGTCGTCGTCGTGTATCGCCCGACGTACGCGTCCCGTACCGCGTCCACCAGATAGCGGAACGGCATGAAGTGCGAGAGCACGTCCAGCCAGCCGGGGGCGAGCGCCATCGGCAGCATCAGCCCGGACAGCAGCATCGCGGGCAGCGAGAGCGCGTTGATCGTCGGGCCGAACTCCTGCGGCGTACGGACCTTCATCGCCAGCGCGTACGAGAGCGAGGCGAGCGCGAAGGTGAGGAGGGCGACGAAGACGAAGCCGATCAGGATCCCGGCGAGCGGCGCCCGCAGCCCCATCGCCAGCGCGGCGAGCACCAGCAGCACGGCCTGGAAGACGAAGAGCGAGGCGTCGCGCAGGACCCGGCCGAGGAGCAGCGCGAGCCGGCTGACCGGGGTGACGCGCATGCGCTCCACCACACCCCAGTTCTTCTCCATGATGAGCGAGAAGCCGGCGAACGAGGCGCCGAAGAGGCCGAGTTGGAGCAGCAGGCCGGGAACGAGGATCTGCCAGGAGTCGCCCTCGCGGCCGAGCGGCAGGTCGGCGAGCAGCGGTCCGAAGAAGAGCAGGTACAGCAGCGGCATCAGTACGCCGAACAACATCTGGAACTTGGAGCGCAGGGTCTGGCGGGCGTAGCGCCCGAAGATCAGCGCGGTGTCGTGGAGGAGCAAGGCGAGTCCTAAACGGCGACGGGGGAGAGGTCGGCGGGGGCCGGGCCGCGCCCGGTGATGGCGAGGAAGGCGTCCTGGAGGGTGGTGACGCCGTGCTCCGCCTTGAGGGCGGCCGGGCTGCCCTCGGCGACGACGACGCCCTTGTCCACGATCACCAGCCGGTCCGCGAGTGCGTCGGCCTCGTCGAGGTAGTGGGTGGTGAGGACGACGGTCGTGCCGAAGTCGTCGCGCAGCCTGCGCACCAGCGCCCACAGGTCGGCCCGGCTGCCCGGGTCGAGACCGGTCGTCGGCTCGTCGAGGAAGAGCACGTCGGGCCGGTGGGTGAGACCCATCGCGATGTCGAGACGCCGCCGCTGACCGCCGGAGAGCGCCGCGGTGGAGCGGTCGAGGAGTTCGGTGAGGCCGAGCTCGCCGGCCAGCTCCTCGGCGCGGGCCGTCGCGTCGGCCCTGGAGAGGCGGTAGAGCCGTCCCTGGGTGACGAGTTCGGAGCGCACGGTCTCCTGCGGGTCGACCCCGCCGGACTGGGCGACGTACCCGATCCGCTGTCGTACGCCGGCGGGGTCGGCGAGCAGGTCGTGGCCGGCGACGGTGGCCGCGCCGCCGGTGGGCGGGAGCAGCGTGGTGAGCATCCGCAGGGTGGTGGTCTTGCCGGCGCCGTTGGGTCCGAGGAGGCCGAGGATCTCGCCCGGCCGCACGGTCAGGTCGATTCCGCGCACGGCCTCCACGGGGCCGAGTTTCGTCTCGAAGGTCCGGGCGAGCCCGGCCGTACTGATGATTGGCATAGCGACTACAAAAACAGAGTCTCTGAAATTTTGCAACGACTCCAAGTTTTCAGCGGCCCTAGGATGGGGGCATGGCTGAGGGGCTCAGGGAGCGCAAGAAGCGCGAGACGAAGCAGCGGATCTCGGACATCGCGACCGGGCTCTTCCTGGAGCACGGCTTCGTGACCGTGACCATCGCCGAGATCGCGGACGCCGCGGACGTCTCCGTCAACACGGTCTACAACTACTTCCCGGCCAAGGAAGACCTGTTCCTCGACCGGATGGAGGGCGTCACCCTCCGCCTCTCGCGGATGATCCGGGGCCGAGACCGCGGGGAGTCCGCCGCCCATGCCGTGCTGCGCGAGATGCGCGGGCAGATCGGCGCCGTCTCGCCCGCGTACGGACTCATGGACGGCTTCGACGCCTTCATGAACGTCATCGAGCACGCCCCCACGCTCAAGGCCCGGCTCTTCTACCTCCAGCAGCAGGTCCACGACGCGGTCGTCGCCACCCTGCGCGAGGAGACCGGGGCGGCCGAGGACGACCCGCTGCCGCTGCTCGTCGGCGGACAGATCGCCTGGATCGAGAACACCGCCGTCGGCTACATCACCCGTGAGATGACCGCCGGCCGCAAGGCCACCACCGTCTCCCGCGAGACCCTCGTCCTCCTCGACGAGATCGAGGAGCTGCTGAGCGCGCGGGTCCTGACATACGCGGTTCGCGGCTAGAGGGCGCCCGGTCACCCGGTCGGGGCCTGTCGTCAGTGTGACGTCCGTCAAACCGGGCGTGACGCGCATTACTTAGCGGTCACATGAAGCCTCACTCCCGCTAATCTCCGCCGGAGAGTCGGAGAAGTGAACAGGTGTTAAGGGGTGGAAGACCGTGGCCAGGAAGCTCGCCGTCATCGGAGCCGGACTCATGGGGTCCGGAATCGCGCAGGTCTCGGCCCAGGCGGGGTGGGACGTCGTACTGCGTGACGTCACCGACGCCGCGCTGACCCGCGGCACCGACGGCATCAAGGCGTCGTACGACCGCTTCGTCGCGAAGGGCAAGCTCGACGCCGCCGACGCCGAGGCCGCCCTCGGCCGGATCACCGCCACCACCGAACTAGACGCGGTCGCCGACGCCGACATCGTCGTCGAGGCCGTCTTCGAGAAGCTGGAGGTGAAGCACGAGATCTTCCGCGCCCTCGACAAGACCGTCAAGGACGGGGCCGTTCTCGCCTCCAACACCTCCGCCATCCCGATCACCAAGATCGCCGCGGTGACGGAGCGCCCCGAGGCCGTCGTCGGCACCCACTTCTTCTCGCCGGTCCCGATGATGCAGCTCTGCGAGCTCGTCCGCGGCTACAAGACCAGCGACGCCACCCTCGCCACCGCGCGGGAGTTCGCCGAGTCCGTCGGCAAGACCTGCATCGTGGTCAACCGCGACGTCGCCGGATTCGTCACCACCCGCCTCATCTCGGCGCTGGTCGTCGAGGCCGCGAAGCTCCAGGAGTCGGGCGTCGCCACCGCCGAGGACATCGACATCGCGTGCAGGCTCGGCTTCGGTCACGCCATGGGGCCGCTCGCCACCGCCGATCTGACCGGCATCGACATCCTGGTGAACGCCACGAGCAACATCTACACCGAGACCCAGGACGAGAAGTTCGCACCGCCGGAGCTGATGCGCCGGATGGTGGACGCGGGTGACATCGGCCGCAAGAGCGGGCAGGGGTTCTACAAGCACTGAGTTCCGACGGCCGTTTGGGCCATCACTCGACAGGGTGAATTCGGTATCAGTTCGCTTACAAGGCGCAACGCTTCTGCGCCGACGGCAGTCAGTTGATGAAAAGACGGAGCACTCCCGGGGAGCGCATATGCACATCAGGGGCGACCACGTCGAGCTGGTCGTCGGGGGCCGCCTCGACGTGCGCAGCGCGGCGGACGCCCGTACGGTCCTGCACTCGGCCGTCGACGACGGAGTCGGCGACCTGGTGCTCGACCTGACCGGTCTCGACTCCTGGGACGCCACCGGGCTCGGGGTCATCATGGGCGCACATCGCAGGGCCGGCCGCTGCGGCCGCCGGCTGGTGCTGCGCGGGGTTCCCCCGCAGATGCAGCGCCTGCTCGTGGCGACCCGGCTGCACCGGATCCTCGCCATCGAAGGCGGGCTCGCGGCGGAGTCCCTGCCCCGCGTCTGATCCTCGCCCCCGGCAGTGGGGCGGGGCGGACCTCGGCATGAATCGACGCCGTACCGCCTGTGAAGCTGATGTGAGAAACCGGCGTCCCGGGTGAATCCTTAGCGGACCGTGACGTCTTGGGCGGGGTGGCACCCCGCCTGTTCCCGGATACTCGAAGAACGTCTAGGGTTCGGTCGCCTGCCCATTGACGGACCCACCCGGCGGGCACCGGACCAGAAGCGACAGCGAGCGTGCAGATCGGCCGGAGGGGCTTCCGCACGCACCGCTTTTGGGGGGCTTGAACCATGGACCCGATGAACCGGGAGCCGGAAGAGTACGGCTTCGACCGCGAGGGCGACGACGCCCGCGACACCCGTGGTGGTCTCCTGCCCGAGCGCGGCCCGTCCGCCCCCGCCCGGGTCCGCACCGCCCGGGTCGTCTCGGGCGACCTGCTGCTCACCGTCAACCCCGTCGACGGCAGCGAGATCGAGGCGTGCCCGCCGGGGGAGCAGCCCGCGCAGCCCCGCCGCCGCACCGCCCAGGAGCGCGTCGAGGCCGCCCGTGCGGTCGCCCCGCCCGTACCGCCGGGCCCCGCCGCCCCACGGCTGCCCCTCCTCGAGAGACAGGAGGAGCACGAGCGTCTCGTTCAGCTCCTCTCCCGTGGCCGCTCCGTCCGCCTCACCGGCCCCGCAGGCTCCGGACGCACCGTCCTGCTCGACACCGTCGCCGCGGACTGCGCCGACCTCGCGCCCGACGGAGTCGTCCGGCTCTCCGGCCACCACCGGACCCCCACCGAGCTGCTGTACGAACTCTTCGCCATCGTCCAGCACGCCCCGGACCACCGGCCCGACCGCCCCGCCCTGCTCGAACGGGTCCACGACATCGGCGCCGTCGTCGTCGTCGACGACCTCGAGTTCGGCGGCACCACCCTCGACGAGCTCCTCGCCGCCGCCCCCGAGTGCGCGTTCCTGCTCGCGGCCACCCCCGACATCCCGGCACCCTCGCCCGACGCCCATGTCGAAGAGGTCTCCCTCACCGGCCTCGGCCGGGCCACCGCCCTCGAACTCCTGGAGAGCGCCGTCGACCGGCCGCTCACCGACGACGAGGCCAACTGGGCGGGCGACCTCTGGTTCGAGTCCGAGGGCCTGCCGCTGCGGTTCGTCCAGGCCGGCGCCCTGCTCCGGCAGCGCGACCGGCTCCGGGTCACCCCCGCCGAGTTCGACGCCTTCGGAGCGCAGGAGGACGCCCCCTCGGAGTTCGACGCCTTCGGCGCCCTGGACGAAGCGTTCGGGCCCACCGACGCGGCCCCGGTGGACGCCACGGACGTCGAGCTGCGCGACATACCCCTGCCCAGCCTCGGCGAGGGCGCGGCCCCCGCCGCCCTGCTCGCCTCCCGGCTCAGCCGCTCCGCCCAGGAGACCCTGCGGTTCGCCGTCGCTCTCGGCGGCGAGGTGCCGCACCAGGCCCACCTCCCCGCCCTCGTCGGCGACACCCACGCGGACGCCGCCCTCGGCGAGCTCATGACCTGCGGCCTGCTCACCCCGGTCGGCTCCCGCTACCGCCTCGCCGCCGGAGTCCTCACCCAGCTCCGCGCCCAGGGGTACGGAGGGACCGAGGAGGAGACCGCCGTCCGGGCCCACACCGTCGCCCAGCACTACGCCTGGTGGGCCGGACACCCCTCCGTGACTCCCGCCCGCGCCGTCGCCGAGTCCGACGCCCTGCTCGCCGCCCTGACCGCGCTGCGACCCGGCACGGACGCCGACCACCCCGCCACCGCCGCGCAGCTCGCCCGCAGCGCCGCACCGGCCTTCGCCGCAGGACTCCACTGGGGCGCCTGGGAGCGTGCCCTGCGCAGTGGCCTGGAGGGCGCCCGGATCGCCGGCGAGGTGGCCGAAGAGGCTTACTTCCACCATGAGTTGGGCGTTCTCGCGCTCTGCTCCGGCAACCTGGAGCGGGCCCGCGCCGAACTCGAGGCGTCCATCGGGATGCGTGGGGTCCTCGCCGACAAGCGCGGCACCGTCGCCGGCCGCCGGGCGCTCGCCCTGGTCGCCGACCGCGCCGGCGGCCCCCTCGGCGGTGACCGCACCCCGGCGGGTGACGAACTGCCCGCCGCCCGGTACGAGGAGTCCGTCTCCCCGCCCCGCGGTATCCCGAAGCCCATCGTCCCCCTCCGGGCGACCGCACCCAGGACCGCGCCGATCCCGGCGTTCCCGGACTTCGCCGACGAGGGCCCGACCCTCATCACCCGCTCCGACACCCCGCCCGGCGGCGGTACGAAGGCCGGCGGTACGAAG
The DNA here is from genome assembly GCF_042264065.1 of Streptomyces sp. NPDC056222. Classification (NCBI taxonomy): domain Bacteria; kingdom Bacillati; phylum Actinomycetota; class Actinomycetes; order Kitasatosporales; family Streptomycetaceae; genus Streptomyces; species Streptomyces sp. NPDC056222. Next base: position 97,780 of record NZ_JBHJTL010000016.1, read on the forward strand.
GCCGGCCGCTTCGGCATCATCGCCGGGGCCCGCCGCAATCTCGTCGCGGTCGGTACGGGAGCGCTCCTGGCCGCCGTGCTCGGCACCGTGGTGACGATCGGGGCCACCTCCGGCAACGCCGAGGACCCGGGCTCCAACCGCGTCACCTCCGACCGGACGGCCAGCGAGGACGGCGGCGACGACGGCCTGGAGGCGGACGAGCCGACCGACGACGCGACCGGCGACCCCTCGGACACCCCGAGCTCCCCTGGCCCCTCGGGCTCGGCGACGACCCCGGGCACGCCCGGCACCTCGGACACCCCGTCGTCCCCGGACGGCTCGACGAGCCCGGCGGCCACGACGACGGGGGCGCCGTCGACCAAGCCGGGCACACGGCCGACTCAGACTCAGTCGACGAGGCCCACGCCTTCCCAGTCGCAGTCGGCGACACCGTCGCAGAGCCCCACCGGGACCCCCTCGACGTCGACGTCACCGACCCCCACGCCCTCGGCGACGACGGAGGACCCGTCCAACTCCGCCTCGGCGACACTCAGCAGCGGGCCCAGCACCGGAGCGTCCACCTCCGAAGGCACCCCCGCCTGACCCCCGACGACAACGGCCCCGGGTGCGTTCACCCCACCCGGGGCCGGTGTCGGTCATCCACGACGCGTTCGGACGAGAACAGCCGCCGCGTGTCGCGGTGGCGTATACACAACAGACGCTGC
>NZ_JBHJTL010000017.1:0-97962 GCF_042264065.1 Streptomyces sp. NPDC056222
ATGGGGGGGCGCGTTTGCTAGCCCCGACTCTTTCGGCCTGCGCAACGGCTCCTGTGTCATGCGTTGCCGGTGGCGCCTGAATCGCCGTCCGACGGGTCAATCAGCGACGATCAACGGGCCTTGTAGTAGTAGGCCGAGGAGATCTTGTTCTTGAAGGTCACCGAGGCGTTGCCGACGTGGCCGACGGGCAGGCTGCCCTCGGCGCCACCGGCGTTGCGGTCGGTGTAGACCCACCAGACGTTCGAGTCACGGTTCCAGTAGGAGGCCGTGTTGTCGTTGGCGGACTGGCCCGCACCGGCACCCGGGCCGGGGAAGGTGTCGCCCCAGAAGTCGGTGTCCTCGACGTACAGGTCGAACACCGCGCCGGCCTGGTTGGAGTTGTAGTACAGGCCGAGCTCGCCGCTCTCCAGGTAGCCGTTCTTGCCGGTGGCCGCCGAGGCGGAACCGGCGGTGGCGAGGGCGCCCGCGCCGATGGCGGCGAGCGCGATCGCCGTGGCGGCGACGCGACGGATGGCAGTGCGCTGCATGGTGGTGCCTTTCCAATCGATGGTGCTGGTGTGGTGGTTGCGACCCGAGTGGGCCGCCTTTAAGAGCGAACAGCACCAACAGGCACCAGTCCACTGTCCGTTGAGACAGTTACCGGCGCGACTACCCGTGGCTATCCTGACGGTGCCGAGTCGCCCGCCGGGCGCCGGCCGTTCCCGCGCAGGGGCCATGACGCGACGTAGCGCAGCGCCGCGACGGCCCCTCATCGCGCGTTCCCCCATGCATGGGAAGCCCTTCCGGAAGGACCATTCTGATGACACGCCGTACGGTCGTCGTACCTCTGCTGATCGCCGCCTTCGGGCTGGCGGGATGCGCGAACTCAGGGGACGGCGCATCCCCGAACAAGGACGGCGGGAGCACGCCGCCGCCGGCCGCGTCCGCCTCGTCCTCGGAGAAGACCGCGGACTGGGCCGGGTACTACGACTGCCTGGCCGCGCAGGGCCTCACGCTCCAGGACACCGGGAGCGGTGAGAAGCGCGTCGACAAGGACGCCAACAAGCCCGACGCGATCACGAAGGCGGAGGCGGCCTGCGTGAGCAAGCTGCCGGCCCAGGGGCAGGCCGATCCGGCGGCGCTCGCCGAGGCCAGGAAGATCTCCGAGTGCATGCGCAAGGAAGGCGTCACGGACTACCCCGACCCCGACCCCAAGACCGGGGAGGTGGTGCTCGACGGCGATCTGGGCGCGAAGATCAAGGGCGACCCGAAGGTGATCGAGGCCCGGAAGGCCTGCTCCCCGGCGTCCGGCGGCAACAGTGGCGGGACGGTCGTCGGTGGCTGAGGAGACCTCGGACGGGTCCCGGTCCTCGTCCGACGACTCCCGGATCTCGCGCGGCCGCCTCTGGGTCGTCGGTCTGGTCGCCGGGGCGGTGGTCCTGACCGGGGGCGGGATCGTCGCGGGGACGTTCATCAAGTCGCCCTCCCAGGTGGCGGCGGACGCCGAACCGCCCCCTCCGGACGTGCTGATCGCCCGGGTCGAGAAGAGGGTCCTCGCCGAGACGGTCGTCCTGCGCGGCACCGTCGCGGCCGGCCAGACCGTGCAGGTCGCGCCCGTCGCCTCGGGCAGCGAGGGCAGCGGTGCCCCGGTCGTCACCAAGGTCCCGGTCAAGAGCGGCGACGCCCTCCGGCAGGGCCAGGTCCTCCTGGAGATATCCGGGCGGCCCGTCGTCGTGCTGAAGGGCGGGCTGCCGGTCTACCGGGACCTCAAGCCCGGTGCCACCGGCGACGACGTGAAGCAGCTCCAGGAGGGTCTCGCCGCGCTCGGTCACGGGCGCGGCGGCGACGCCAAGGGCACCTTCGGAGAGGGGACGAAGGGCGCGGTCGAGGCCTTCTACGCCTCCATCGGTTACGACCCCAAGCCGGCCGTGGACGACGACGGTGCGGCCGTCGACGGCGCCAAGTCCGCGGTCACCGGGGCCGAACGGGCCGCCGAGGACGCCCGCGACGCCCTGAAGGACAACACGGACCAGGCCCAGGACAAGACCCTGCGCAAGGCGCGCGACCGGGCCGAGGCGGATCTGCGGACCGCCCGGACCGCCCTTGCCAAGGCACGGGCCGTGGCCGGTCCGATGCTTCCGGCCGGGGAGGTCGTCTTCGTCCAGGGCTTCCCGGCGCGGGTCGCGTCCGTCCCGGCACGGTCCGGGGCACAGGTCGACGGGGCGGTGATGACCCTGTCCTCCGGGAAGCTGGTGGCGCAGGGCCACCTCCAGGACCACCAGAAGGGCATGGTCAGGGCCGGCCAGAAGGTGAAGATCCTGGAGGAGAACTCGGGCAGGGAGATCGACGCGAAGGTCGTCTCGGTCGCCGACTCGCCCTCCCGGCAGCAGGATCCGCAGGACGGTGCCCAGCAGAACGGTGGCGGTGGCGGCGGCGACGCGAACGCGGGCGGTGGCGGCGCTTCCGGCGCGGTCGGCTATCTCTTCACCGCCCAGCCGACCGAGGCACTGCCCTCCGAACTCGCCGGCCAGGAGGTGCGGCTGACCATCGAGGCCGCGTCCACCGACGGCAAGGCGCTGGTCGTCCCGATCACCGCGGTCTCGGCGGGATCCGACGGCAAGACCGTCGTCACCACCGTCGACGGGACGGGCAGGCAGGAGCGGATCGAGGTACGGACCGGCACGACCGGCGACGGCTTCGTGGAGGTCACCCCACTCGCGGCCGGTGCGATCGAGGAGGGCGACAAGGTCGTCACCGGGATCAACCCCGGTGGAGCCGCGGGCGCATCCAAGGGCACCTCGTGAGCAGCCCGGGCCACGACCCCGATCCGCGGATCGAGCCCGCCCCCGTCACCCCCGTCATGGAGTTCCGCCAGGTCAGTCTCACGTACCCGGGGCCGCCGCCGGTCACCGCGCTCCGCCCGTGTGAACTCGTCGTGGAGAAAGGCGAGTTCATCACGATCGTCGGCCCTTCGGGCTCCGGCAAGTCCACCTTCCTGAACGTCGCCGGTCTGCTCGACGCGCCCACCGGCGGCACCTATCTGCTGGACGGCATCGACACCGCCGCCCTGCGCGACGGCGACCGCACGGCGCTCCGCGGCCGCCGTATCGGCTTCGTCTTCCAGTCCTTCCATCTGCTGCCCCATCGCAGCGCGACGGAGAACGTGATGCTCTCGATGGTGTACTCGGCCGTGCCACGCGCCGAGCGCCGGGCGCGGGCCCGAGCCTCCCTGGAACGGGTCGGCCTCGGCCACCGCGTCGACGCGCTGCCCGGCCGGCTCTCGGGAGGCGAGCGCCAGCGCGTCGCCATCGCCCGCGCGCTCGCCGGGCGGCCCTCGCTGCTGCTGTGCGACGAGCCGACCGGGAACCTCGACTCGGACAACGCCGAATCCGTCCTCGGACTCCTCGGCGAGCTGCACACCTCCGGCATGACGATCGTGGTCATCACCCATGACGCGGAGGTGGCGGCGCGCGGCGAGCGGACCGTGACCATCCGCGACGGTGTCCTGAGCGAGTCGGCGAGGGTGGGGTGAGCGGGATGGGCCTGCGCAGATCCACACCGTGCGTCGTCGAGCCGTCCCGGCTCACCACCCGGGACGTGCTCTCCGAGGCCGTCGCCGGGATGCTCCAGCGTCCGGGCCGTTCGGCGCTCACGGCGCTCGGGACCGTCCTGGGCGTGGGTACCTTCGTGGCCATCCTCGGGCTGACCGCGACGACCTCCTCGCAGATCGACTCCCGGTTCAATCTGCTGACCGCCACCGAGGTCACCGTCGAGGACATCGCCCAGGAACAGAACGAGTTCGCCGACCCCGCCTTCCCCGCCGACGCGGACGCCCGGATCGAGAGGCTCGGCGGTGTCGAGCACGCCGGGGTGTACTGGACGGTCCGGCTGGAGCCGGGTACGACCGTCCGGTCCGCGCCGGTCGGTGACGGAGCGGACGGCGAGCAGATCGACGTGGTGGCCGCCTCCCCGGGCGCGCTGCGCGCGGCGGTGCCGAAGCTGGCCCAGGGACGGCTGTACGACGACTTCGCCTCGAAGAGCGGCCAGCCGGTGGTGGTGCTCGGGGCGTCCGTGGCCGCCCGGCTCGGCATCACCACCCTGGAGACGAGTCCCGCGGTCTTCATCGGCGACGAGCCGTTCACCGTCGCCGGGATCATCGACGACGTGAAGCGCCGGGCCGATGTCCTGATGTCGGTGACGGTGCCGCGGACCACCGCCGAGAAGCTGTGGGGACCGCCCCAGCAGGGCGACGCGAAGATGCTGATCGCCACCCGGGCGGGGGCGGCCGAGCAGATCGCGCACGAGGCCCCGGTGGCACTGCGCCCGGACCATCCGGAGTATCTGAAGGCGGTTCCGCCGCCGGATCCGAAGACGCTCCGCGCCGGTGTGACCGACGACCTCAATCAGCTCTTCCTGCTGCTCGCCGCCATCTGCCTGGTGATCGGCGCGGTCGGCATCGCCAACACCACGCTGGTGGCGGTGCTGGAGCGGACGGGCGAGATCGGTCTGCGCCGGGCCCTGGGCGCACGAGGACGGCACATCACCGTTCAGTTCCTCACCGAATCGGGTGCTCTGGGGGCCGTCGGTGGGCTGGTCGGCACGGCGCTGGGCGTCTCGACGGTGATCGCCGTGGCGCTCGTACGGGACTGGACGCCGGTCGTGCACTCGGCGACGGTGGCCGCGGCCCCGGCGATCGGACTGGTCACCGGGGTGATCGCCGGGCTGTATCCGGCCTGGCGGGCGTCACGGATCGCACCGGCGGAGGCGCTGCGTCGCTGAACCGGAACGCGCGCCGGTAGTCGGAGGGGGAGACCCCGACCGTACGGGTGAAGTGGCGCCGCAGATTGGCCGACGTGCCCAGGCCGCTGCGTTCGCCGACCAGCTCCACGGGGAGGTCGGTGGACTCGAGCAGGGTCTGGGCGCGGGCCACCCGCTGCTGGAGCAGCCACTGCAACGGCGTGGTCCCGTACGCCTCCTGCACCCGCCGGTGGAAGGTGCGCGGGCTCAGCCGGGCCCGCCGGGCGAGGTCGTCGACGGTCAGCGGGCCGGCGAGGTTCTCGGTCGCCCACTGCAGGACGGGGCCCAGGCTGTCGCCGTCGCAAGGCGGCAGCGGCGCCTCGATGAACTGCGCCTGCCCGCCGGTGCGGTGGGCGGGCACGACCAGGCGCCGGGCGAGCTGCCCCGCGACGGTCGCGCCGAGGTCCTTGCGTACGAGATGCAGGCACAGGTCGAGCGCGGCGGTGGCTCCCGCGCTCGTCAACACGCTTCCCTCGTCCGTGTAGAGCACGGAGTCGTCCACGATCACCTCGGGGTGGCGGGCGGCCAGCTGTCCGGTGTGCTGCCAGTGGGCGGTGGCCCGGCGGCCGTCGAGGAGTCCGGCGGCGGCGAGCGCGAAGGCCCCCGTGCACAGGGACACCATCCGTGCGCCGGACGCGGCTGCCGCACGCAGTGCCTCGACCAGTTCGGCCGGCACCTCCTCGCCGTCCTCCACGACGGCGTCGGGCACGGACGGCACGATGACGGTGTCCGCGCCCACGAGCCCGTCGAGGCCGTGGTCGGTCCGCAGGGAGAAGACCCCGGCTCCGGCCTCCGCCTCGCCGCACAGCCGCAGCTCGTACCAGGGGTCGGCCAGGTCCGGCTGCGGATTGCCGAAGACGGCGCAGGCGATGGCGATTTCGTACAGCTCCCACAGCGACGTCCCGATCCGCCGGTCCGGTACGACGGCGATGGCGACCACTCCCGCACTCATGCCCGCGACCCTACGGCAGGAATTTTGCGGGCGCCGTCAGTCCTGCCACTGTCGACCGGATTCCGCCGCTGCGAGCGTGGAGTCCATGAACGCACAGAACATCTCGGTCATCGGTCTCGGACAGATGGGCTCCGCCCTCGCCGACGCCTTCCTCTCCGCAGGCCACCGCACCACCGTCTGGAACCGCACTCCGGAGAAGGCCGACTCCCTGGTCGCCCGTGGGGCCGTCCGCGCGGCCGACGTCGCCGAGGCGGTCGCGGCGAGCGAGCTGGTCGTGGTCTGCGTCCTCGACTACGCGGCCGTACGCGAACTCCTGGCCACCGTGGCCGAGTCGCTGCGGGGCCGGGTCCTGGTCAACCTCACCACCGGTTCGCCCGAGCAGGCCCGCGCGGAGGCGGAGTGGGCGGCGGAGCACGGCATCGGCTACCTGGACGGCGCCATCATGACGACACCGCCCGGGGTCGGCGACAGCGCCAACATGATCCTTTACGCGGGCGGGCCCGAGCTCCTCGCCGAGCACCGCGCGACGCTTGCCGTCCTCGGCGACCCCGTGGACCTGGGCGCGGACGCGGGCCTCGCCTCGCTCCACGACGCCGGACTGCTCGGCCTCATGTGGTCGGTCTTCGGCGGCTGGCTGCACGCCACCGCCCTCGCGGGCGCCGACGGGGTGCCGGCCCGGGACTTCACGGCGCTGGCCACCCGCTGGCTGAAGACGGTCTCCTGGTTCATGACCGGGTACGCCGAGCAGATCGACGCGGGGGAGTACCCGGGCGCGGACGCCACGATCGACGTCCAGGTGGTCGCCATCGCCCATCTCCTGCACGCGGCGGAGGCACGCGGCATCGACAACCGGCTGCCGGAGCTGCATCTGGAGCTGATGCGGGGCGCGGTCGAGGCGGGCCACGGCGGGGACAGCTACGCCCGGATCGTCGAGGCCTTCCGGAAGTAGAACAAAACGGAACGAACCTGGTCGGAACAGGGAAAAGCCGTCACTCCCCCGAGGAGTGACGGCCTTTCGCGTTCTTCGAGATGCGGGTGATCAGAGGATCCGGACCGCGCCGGAGGGCATGTCCCAGTCCAGGGAGCGCTCGACGACACCGGTCGACGGGTTCTGCGCACCGACGTACTTGCCGCCGCCCACGTAGATCGCCACGTGGTACGAGCCGCTGCGGCTGCCCCAGTAGAGGATGTCGCCCGGCTGCAGGTTGCTCAGCGAGACGGACGTGCCCATGGACGACTGGGAGCTGGAGATGCGCGGCAGGTCGACGCCGGCCTGGCGGTAGGCGGCCTGGACGAGCCCGGAGCAGTCCCAGGAGTTGGGGCCGGTGCCGCCGGAGATGTAGGCGTCGCCGATCTGGGCGCGGGCGAAGGCGACGATCGCCGCGGCGGAGCCGGTGGCCACCTGCGAGCTGCTGTCGGCGCTGGACGACGAGCCGCTGTCGGAGGACGAGGAGGACGCGGAGAGCGAGGTGCGCGCCTGGGTGCGGGAGGCGCGCTCGCGGGCCTCGGCGCGGGCCTTCTCGGCCTTCTCGGCCTCGGCCTTGCGGTCGGCCTCCGCCTTCGCCTTCTTGGCGTCCTTGGCGGCCTTCTCGATGGCGGCGTTCTCCTGGGCCTGCAGGCTCAGGTCGAGGGCTTCCTGCTGGGAAGCCTCGGCCGACGCGGAGACGGCGCTCGCCAGGTCGATGTCGAGGGAACCGAGGGTGGGCATCTCGATGGTCTCGGTCACCGGCTCGGCATTCGCCGGCCCGGCAGCACCGGCCACCGCGATGGTGCTGAGGACGCCACCGGCAACTCCTGCCCGGAGCGCGAGCTTCGAGGCGCTGCGGCGGGGCTTCCGGTGGCTGGGTATGTGAGCGGTGTGGGACATGAGTACAACCGCTATCAGGGCTTCACGGTTCCCTTCAAGAAACGTGGGTTGCGCCACAGTTACGTTCGGAACCACATAATCCGCTTACCTGGCGCCCTTATTGACGCCGTAACGGACAAAACGGGCACGGCCTATCAGGCCGTTGATCACGGGTTTTCCGCGAAACGTCCGAATTGACCGCCACTTACCACCTCTTCACACCGATGGCCAAGCCCCGCTTTCTCCGGACGGGTGAGGGTGTGGTGCAGGTCACACTCGGGCTCGTGAATGTGCGCACGCGTCCACTCCCGTCCGCGAGTGCCCCCGACCGGGCGACGGCCGGTTGCTTTATCACCCACGCGGCGTCCAGTGCCAATTTGCTTGCATGGCCCACCTCTTGATAGAGCGCCACCCCCTCCGACCAGCGGTTTCCGGTCCGGATGTCACATCTGGTGATCACCTGGGCGCTTCGAGTGCCAAGATCACCGCTCATCCGGCTTCATGATCCTTCGTCAGGTGGTGGAGATCACAAAGTCCTTGGCGTACCCCGTGTCGCAGATCACAGAGGGGCAGGCATAAGATGCGGGGCAGTCGGGCTTGTGAACTGCCTCACATGGGGGCGATCTTCCACGGCCCGACCGTGCGGTCCAACGGTCAAGGACGACTGGAAGGAGCGAGGAGCGTGAATGCGTACGCGCCCATCCTCGTGCTCGGTGCCCTGGGTGCGGGGTTTGCGATCTTCTCCGTGGTCATGGCCACGCTAATCGGCCCAAAGCGGTACAACAGGGCAAAGCTTGAGGCGTACGAGTGCGGCATCGAGCCGACACCGACGCCGGCCGGAGGTGGCCGCTTCCCCATCAAGTACTACCTGACGGCGATGCTCTTCATCGTCTTCGACATCGAGATCGTCTTCCTCTACCCCTGGGCCGTCACCTTCGACGCCCTGGGGCTTTTCGGGCTCGTGGAGATGTTGCTCTTCGTGCTCACCGTCTTCGTCGCCTACGCCTATGTGTGGCGGCGCGGCGGCCTGGAATGGGACTGAGGGGCTGAGGGGCACCTATGGGACTCGAAGAGAAGCTGCCGAGCGGCTTTCTGCTGACGACGGTCGAACAGGCCGCGGGCTGGGTGCGCAAGGCGTCCGTCTTCCCCGCGACCTTCGGCCTCGCCTGCTGCGCCATCGAGATGATGACGACCGGCGCCGGGCGTTACGACCTGGCGCGCTTCGGCATGGAGGTCTTCCGCGGCTCACCGCGCCAGGCCGACCTGATGATCGTGGCCGGCCGCGTCAGCCAGAAGATGGCGCCCGTCCTGCGGCAGGTCTATGACCAGATGCCCAACCCCAAGTGGGTCATCTCCATGGGGGTTTGCGCGTCTTCAGGCGGAATGTTCAACAATTACGCGATTGTGCAGGGCGTTGACCACATTGTTCCGGTTGACATCTATTTGCCCGGATGCCCGCCGCGCCCGGAGATGCTGATGGACGCGATTCTCAAGCTCCACCAGAAGATCCAGACCTCCAAGCTCGGCGTGAACGCGGAGGAAGCGGCCCGCGAGGCGGAGGAAGCGGCGCTCAAGGCCCTGCCGACCATTGAGATGAAGGGTCTGCTCCGGTGAGCGACGAAACTCCGAACCCCGAGAAGGAGCTCTCCGAGCAGAACCTGCCCGGGCAGCGCGGGGAGCACGGTGAGGAGGTCCGCGTCCAGCGCGGGATGTTCGGCGCCAACAACGGCGGCGACACCTCCGGCTACAGCGGCCTCGTCCGCTCCGTACGCCTCCCCGGCGCGGCCACCCGTCCCTACGGCGGCTGGTTCGACGAGGTCGCCGACGAACTCGAGGGCGCCCTCGACGAGCAGGGCCTCCTGCCGGAGAACGCGATCGAGAAGACGGTCGTCGACCGCGACGAGCTGACCTTCCACATCGCCCGCGAGCACCTCGTCCGGGTCGCCCGCACCCTGCGCGACGACCCCGCCCTGCGCTTCGAGCTCTGTACGGGCGTCTCCGGCGTCCACTACCTCGGCGACAAGGGCCGCGAGCTGCACGCCGTGTACCACCTGCGCTCGCTCACCCACGGCCGGCTGATCCGGCTGGAGGTGTCCGCCCCGGACGCCGACCCGCACATCCCGTCGCTCGTCGCGGTCTATCCGACCAACGACTGGCACGAGCGCGAGACGTACGACTTCTTCGGCATCGTCTTCGACGGCCACCCCGCCCTCACCCGGATCATGATGCCGGACGACTGGCAGGGCTTCCCGCAGCGCAAGGACTACCCCCTCGGCGGCATCGCCGTCGAATACAAGGGCGCCCAGATCCCGGCTCCTGACCAGCGGAGGTCGTACAGCTGATGAGCACCGAACACGCCTCCGCACGCGAGACCACCGAAGGCACCGTCTACACCGTCACCGGTGGCGACTGGGAAGAGGTCGTCGAGTCCGCCGCCAAGGCCGACGACGAGCGGATCATCGTCAACATGGGTCCCCAGCACCCGTCCACGCACGGCGTGCTGCGGCTGATCCTGGAGATCGACGGCGAGACCGTCACCGAGGCCCGCTGCGGCATCGGGTACCTCCACACCGGCATCGAGAAGAACCTCGAGTTCCGGACCTGGACGCAGGGCACCACCTTCGTCACGCGCATGGACTACCTCACCTCGTTCTACAACGAGACGGCGTACTGCCTGGGCGTCGAGAAGCTGCTCGGCATCACCGACCAGATCCCGGACCGGGCCAGCGTCATCCGGGTGCTCCTCATGGAGCTCAACCGGCTCTCCTCCCACCTGGTGTGCATCGCCACCGGCGGCATGGAGCTCGGCGCGACCACGATCATGATCTACGGCTTCCGGGACCGCGAGATGATCCTGGACCTGTACGAGCTGATCACCGGCCTGCGGATGAACCACGCGTTCATCCGCCCCGGCGGCCTCGCCCAGGACCTCCCGCCCGGCGCCGTCGACGCCGTGCGCGAGTTCGTGAAGACCATGAAGAAGAACCTGCCGGAGTACGACAAGCTCGCCACCGGCAACCCCATCTTCAAGGCCCGTATGCAGGACGTCGGCTACCTCGACCTCAGCGGCTGCATGGCGCTCGGCGCCACCGGACCGATCCTGCGCTCCGCGGGCCTCCCGCACGACCTGCGCAAGACGGACCCGTACTGCGGCTACGAGAACTACGAGTTCGACATCCCGACCGCCGACACCTGCGACTCCTACGGCCGCTTCCTCGTCCGCCTGGAGGAGATGCGGCAGTCGCTGCGGATCGTCGAGCAGTGCCTCGACCGGCTGGAGCCCGGCCCGGTCATGGTCGGCGACAAGAAGATCGCCTGGCCCGCGCAGCTCGCGCTCGGCCCGGACGGACTCGGCAACTCCCTCGACCACATCAAGAAGATCATGGGCACCTCCATGGAGGCCCTGATCCACCACTTCAAGCTGGTCACCGAGGGCTTCCGCGTCCCCGCCGGACAGGCGTACGCGGCCGTCGAATCGCCCAAGGGCGAGCTCGGCGTGCACGTCGTCTCCGACGGCGGCACCCGCCCCTACCGGGTCCACTTCCGCGACCCGTCCTTCACCAACCTGCAGGCCATGGCGGCGATGTGCGAGGGCGGCCAGGTCGCCGACGTCATCGTCGCCGTCGCGTCCATCGACCCCGTGATGGGAGGCGTCGACCGATGACGGACGGACAGACCAGTCTCGGGATGCCCCAGCTCCCCGCCCCCGACTACCCGGCCGAGGTACGCGCCCGGCTGGAGGCGGACGCCAAGGACATCATCGCCCGCTACCCGGGGTCCCGGTCCGCGCTCCTCCCGCTGCTGCACCTCGTGCAGTCGGAGGAGGGCCATGTGACCCGTACCGGCATGAAGTTCTGCGCCGAGATCCTCGGCCTGACCACCGCCGAGGTCACCGCGGTCGCCACCTTCTACACGATGTACCGCCGCAAGCCCTCCGGCGACTACCAGGTCGGGGTCTGCACCAACACGCTCTGCGCGGTCATGGGCGGCGACGCCATCTTCGAGGAGCTCAAGGAGCACCTCGGCGTCGGCAACAACGAGACCACCGAGGACGGCAAGGTCACGCTGGAGCACATCGAGTGCAACGCGGCCTGCGACTTCGCGCCCGTGGTGATGGTCAACTGGGAGTTCTTCGACAACCAGACGCCCGCGTCGGCCAAGAAGATCGTCGACGACCTGCGGGCCGGCCGCCCGGTCGAGCCGACGCGGGGCGCGCCGCTCTGCACGTACAAGGAGACCGCGCGCATCCTGGCCGGCTTCCCCGACGAGCGCGAGGGGGCCGTCGAGGCCACCGGAGGGGCCGGCCCGGCCTCGCTCGTCGGGCTGCGGCTGGCCAAGGGCGAGACCCCGCACCACAAGATCGTCCACCCGCGCGGCGAATCGGCCAGTGGGGAGGGGGAGTGATGACCTTGGCAGCCGAGATCAACAACAGCAGCCCCGAGAAGCTTCTGGCACCGGTCCTCTCGGCGTTCTGGGACCAGCCCGACGCCTGGACCCTGGAGACGTACAAGAGGCACGAGGGGTACGAGGGTCTGAGGAAGGCCCTCGCGATGACGCCCGACGACCTCATCGCGTACGTCAAGGACTCCGGTCTGCGCGGCCGCGGCGGCGCCGGCTTCCCCACCGGGATGAAGTGGCAGTTCATCCCGCAGGGCGACGGCAAGCCGCACTACCTCGTCGTCAACGCCGACGAGTCCGAGCCGGGCACCTGCAAGGACATCCCGCTCCTCTTCGCCAACCCGCACTCCCTCATCGAGGGAATGATCATCGCCTGCTACGCGATCCGCTCCGAGCACGCGTTCATCTACCTGCGCGGCGAGGTCGTGCCCGTCCTGCGCCGCCTGCACGAGGCGGTGCGCGAGGCCTACGACGCCGGCCTCCTCGGCCAGGACATCCTCGGCAGCGGTTTGAACCTCGACATCACCGTGCACGCGGGCGCCGGCGCGTACATCTGCGGCGAGGAGACCGCGCTGCTCGACTCGCTCGAAGGGCGACGCGGCCAGCCCCGGCTGCGTCCCCCCTTCCCCGCGGTCGCCGGTCTGTACGCCTGCCCCACCGTGGTGAACAACGTCGAGTCCATCGCCTCCGTTCCCGCGATCCTCAACCGGGGCAAGGACTGGTTCAAGTCGATGGGCAGCGAGAAGTCCCCGGGCTTCACGCTCTACTCGCTCAGCGGGCACGTCGCCTCGCCGGGCCAGTACGAGGCCCCGCTCGGGATCACCCTGCGCCAGCTCCTCGACATGAGCGGCGGGATGCGGCCGGGCCACCGGCTGAAGTTCTGGACCCCGGGCGGCTCCTCCACCCCGATGTTCACCGACGAGCACCTCGACGTCCCGCTCGACTACGAGGGCGTGGGCGCGGCCGGCTCGATGCTGGGCACCAAGGCGCTCCAGTGCTTCGACGAGACGACGTGCGTGGTCCGCGCGGTGACCCGGTGGACCGAGTTCTACGCCCACGAGTCCTGCGGCAAGTGCACGCCCTGCCGCGAAGGCACCTACTGGCTCGTGCAGTTGCTCCGTGACATCGAGGCCGGCAAGGGCGTGATGTCCGACCTCGACAAGCTCAACGACATCGCCGACAACATCAACGGCAAGTCGTTCTGCGCGCTCGGCGACGGCGCCGCCTCCCCGATCTTCTCCTCGCTGAAGTACTTCCGCGCGGAGTACGAGCAGCACATCACCGGCCGGGGCTGCCCCTTCGACCCGGCCAAGTCGACCGCCTGGGCGGACAACCACAAGGAGGTGACGGCATGACGGTCACCACGGCCGGCCCCGCGGGCGGCGGTTCCCCGGCGGTACCGCCGGAGGACATGGTCACGCTGACCATCGACGGCGCCGAGATCTCCGTCCCCAAGGGGACCCTGGTCATCCGCGCCGCTGAGCAGCTCGGCATCGAGATCCCGCGGTTCTGCGACCACCCGCTCCTCGACCCGGCCGGCGCCTGCCGGCAGTGCATCGTCGAGGTCGAGGGCCAGCGCAAGCCGATGGCGTCCTGCACCATCACCTGCACCGACGGCATGGTGGTGAAGTCCCAGCTGACCTCGCCCGTCGCCGAGAAGGCCCAGCACGGCGTGATGGAGCTGCTGCTCATCAACCACCCGCTGGACTGCCCGGTCTGCGACAAGGGCGGCGAGTGCCCGCTGCAGAACCAGGCGATGTCCCACGGGCAGGCGGAGTCCCGCTTCGAGGGCCACAAGCGGACCTACGAGAAGCCGGTGCCGATCTCGACCCAGGTGCTGCTCGACCGTGAGCGGTGCGTCCTCTGCGCGCGCTGCACCCGGTTCTCCAACCAGATCGCCGGCGACCCGATGATCGAGCTGGTCGAGCGTGGCGCGCTCCAGCAGGTCGGCACCGGCGAGGGCGACCCGTTCGAGTCGTACTTCTCCGGCAACACGATCCAGATCTGCCCGGTGGGCGCGCTGACCTCGGCGGCGTACCGGTTCCGCTCCCGCCCCTTCGACCTCGTCTCCTCCCCGAGCGTCTGCGAGCACTGCGCGGGCGGCTGCGCCACACGCACCGACCACCGGCGCGGCAAGGTCATGCGGCGGCTCGCGGCCGAGGACCCGGAGGTCAACGAGGAGTGGGTGTGCGACAAGGGGCGGTTCGCCTTCCGGTACGCCCAGCAGCGTGACCGGCTGACGACGCCGCTCGTACGGAACCCGGAGACGGGCGTCCTCGAAGCGGCCTCCTGGCCGGAGGCCCTGGAGGCCGCGGCCCGCGGACTGGTCAGGGGCCGTACCGGCGTCCTGGCCGGCGGGCGGCTGACCGTCGAGGACTCCTACGCGTACGCCAAGTTCGCCCGGGTCGCCCTCGACACCAACGACGTCGACTTCCGCGCCCGCGTCCACTCCAGCGAGGAGGCCGACTTCCTGGCCTCCACCGTGGCGGGCCGCGGCCGCGACCTGGACGGCTCGGGAGTCACGTACACCTCCCTCGAAGCCGCCCCGGCGGTGCTGCTCGTCGGCTTCGAGTCGGAGGAGGAGGCGCCCGGTGTCTTCCTGCGGCTCCGCAAGGCCTGGCTCAAGCAGGGCCAGAAGACGTACGCGCTCGCCTCGCACGCGACCCGGGGCCTGGTGAAGGCGGGCGGCACGCTGCTCTCGGCCGCGCCCGGCACCGAGACCGAGTGGCTGGACGCCCTCACCTCCCGGGTCGGCCTCGACGAGGCCGGCACCCACGCGGCCGAGGCGCTGCGCAAGGACGGCGCGGTCATCGTCGTCGGCGAGCGGCTCGCCGCGGTGCCCGGCGGACTGACCGCCGCCGTGCGGACGGCGACGGCGACGGGTGCCCAGCTGGTGTGGATTCCGCGCCGTGCCGGAGAGCGCGGCGCGCTCGAAGCCGGCGCCATCCCGACGCTGCTGCCCGGCGGCCGCCCCACGACCGACCCACGCGCGCGTGAGGAGGTCGCGGCCGCCTGGGGCGTACGCGAACTCCCGCACGGCTACGGTCGCGACACCGGCCAGATCGTCGAGGCCGCGGCCACCGGCGAACTGGGCGCGCTGCTCGTCGGCGGCGTCGAGGTCCGCGACCTGCCCGACCCGGCACGCGCGCGTGAGGCCCTCGACGCGGCGTTCGTGGTCTCCCTGGAGCTGCGGCCCAGCGAGGTCACCGAGCGGGCCGACGTGGTCCTGCCGGTCGCCGCGGTCGCCGAGAAGCCCGGCACCTTCCTCAACTGGGAAGGCAGGGCGCGGCTCTTCGAGGCCGCGCTCAAGCCCGAGCAGATGACCCGGACGCTGCCCCCGGCGGACGCGCGCGTGCTGCACATGCTCGCCGACGCCCTCGACACGCACCTGGCCCTGCCCGATCTGCGCGCGATCCGCCGCGAGCTGGACCGGCTCGGCGGCTGGGACGGCGAGCGGGCCTCCGAGCCCGTCGAGCCCGCGCAGCCCGCGCCCCGGCCGGGCGAGGGCGAGGCGGTCCTCGCCGGACACCGGCTCCTGCTCGACCTGGGCCGCCTCCAGGAGGGTGACACGGCCCTGGCCGGCACCCGCCACGCGGCGGTCGCCCGCCTCTCGGCCGCCACCGCCGCCGAGACCGGCGTCAAGGACGGCGACCTCCTCGCCGTCACCGGCCCGGCCGGTTCGGTCCGACTCCCGCTCCAGGTCACCGAGATGCCCGACCGCGTGGTCTGGCTCCCGCTGAACTCCACGGCGGGCGGCGTCCTCTCCGACACCGGCGCCCACCCGGGCGACCTGGTCCGCATCGGCGCGGCGGATTCGACGGAGGTGCAGGCATGACCACGCTGCTCGCTGCGGAAGACCTCTCCATGTTCGGGACCGACCCCTGGTGGCTCGTCGCGATCAAGGCCGTCTTCTGCTTCGCCTTCCTGATGATCACCGTGCTGTTCTCCATCGTGTGGGAGCGCAAGGTCGTCGCCTGGATGCAGCTGCGCGTCGGGCCCAACCGGCACGGACCCTGGGGTCTCCTCCAGTCCCTCGCGGACGGCATCAAGCTGATGCTCAAGGAGGACGTCGTCGTCAAGCGCGCCGACAAGGTCGTCTACATCCTCGCGCCGATCATCGCCGCCGCCCCCGCGTTCATGGCCATCGCCGTGATCCCGTTCGGTCCGGCCGGCAACGAGGTCTCGATCTTCGGCCACCGCACCTCGATGCAGCTCACCGACCTGCCGATCGCCATGCTGTACGTGCTGGCCATCGCCTCGGTCGGCATCTACGGCATCGTGCTCGCGGGCTGGTCCTCCGGCTCGACGTACCCGCTCCTCGGCGGTCTGCGCTCCTGCGCGCAGATGATCTCCTACGAGATCGCCATGGGTGCCGCGTTCGCCTCGGTCTTCCTCTACTCCGGGTCGATGTCGACCTCGGCGATCGTCGAGGCGCAGGCCGACCGCTGGTTCATCATCCTGCTGCCGGTCTCGTTCATCATCTACGTCGTCACGATGGTCGGCGAGACCAACCGCGCCCCGTTCGACATGCCCGAGTCCGAGGGCGACCTGGTCGGCGGCTTCAACACTGAGTACTCCTCCATCAAGTTCGCGATGTTCATGCTCGCCGAGTACGTGAACATGGTGACGGTCTCCGCCGTCTCCGTGACGCTCTTCCTCGGCGGCTGGCGCGCCCCGTACCCCATCTCCACCTTCTGGGAGGGCGCGAACCACGGCTGGTGGCCGATGCTCTGGTTCGTCCTCAAGGTGCAGCTGCTGCTCTTCTTCTTCATCTGGCTCCGCGGCACCCTGCCCCGCGTCCGCTACGACCAGCTGATGAAGCTCGGCTGGAAGGTCCTCATCCCGGTCTCGGTGCTCTGGCTGATGCTGGTCGCCACCGTCCGCGCCCTGCGCAACGAGAACGTCGGCTTCCAGAACATCGTGCTGTACGTCGCCGGCGCCGTCATCGCCGTCCTCCTCCTCTCCTTCATCGCGGACATGTTCCGCGACAGGAGGGCCAAGGCCGCCGAGGTCGAGGACGAGCGCCCCTTCGATCCGATGGCCGGCGGCTTCCCCGTACCGCCCAAGCCCGGACAGTCCCTGCCGCCCGTACCCCGGCGCAGGCCCCGGCACGACCGGGACCTCGTTGTCAGTGGTGGCCCCGATACTGCTACTGCGAGTGAGGGAAAGGAGACGGACGGTGTCTGATTTCCAGAATCCGGTGGCCGGCTTCGGCGTGACCTTCAAGGCCATGTTCAAGAAGCGGCTGACCGAGCAGTACCCGGAGCAGCAGAAGACGACCGCTCCGCGCTTCCACGGCCGGCACCAGCTCAACCGTCACCCCGACGGCCTCGAGAAGTGCGTCGGCTGCGAGCTCTGCGCCTGGGCCTGCCCCGCGGACGCCATCTATGTGGAGGGCGCGGACAACACCGACGAGGAGCGCTACTCCCCGGGTGAGCGGTACGGCGTCGTCTACCAGATCAACTACGCCCGCTGCATCCTGTGCGGGCTGTGCATCGAGGCCTGCCCCACGCGGGCGCTGACGATGACGAACGAGTTCGAACTGGCCGACTCCTCCCGCGAGAACCTGATCTACACCAAGGAGCAGCTCCTCGCGGGCCTGGAGGAGGGCATGGTCGACTCGCCGCACGCCATCTTCCCGGGGATGGACGAGCAGGACTACTACCGGGGTCTGGTCACGGAGGCCGCGCCGGGCACGGTCCGTCAGGTCGCCACCTCCAAGGGGGAGAAGGGCGAATCGGAAGAGGTGGACGCATGAGCACCACCCTTGCCGCCTACGCGACCTCGAGCGGCGAAGCCTTCCAGTTCTGGGTCCTCGGCACCGTCGCCGTCATCGGCGCCCTGTGCACGGTCCTGATGAAGAAGGCCATGCACAGCGCCCTCTGTCTGGCCGGCACGATGATCGTCCTTGCGGTCTTCTACCTCGCCAACGGCGCGTACTTCCTCGGCATCGTCCAGATCGTCGTCTACACCGGCGCGATCATGATGCTGTTTCTCTTCATCGTCATGCTGGTCGGTGTCACGGCGGCGGACTCGCTGAAGGAGACCATCAAGGGGCAGCGCTGGTGGGCCGCGGCCTGCGGGCTCGGCTTCGGCATCCTGCTGATCGCCGGCATCGGCCAGGCCGCCCTGACGGAGTTCAACGGACTCGGCGCGGCCAACAGCGCGTACGGCGGAAACGTCGAGGGCCTCGCCGCCCTCATCTTCACCAAGTACGTCTTCGCCTTCGAGATCACCGGCGCCCTGCTCATCACCGCGGCCGTCGGCGCGATGGTGCTCACCCACCGCGAGCGCACCGAACGGGCCCGCACCCAGCGGGAGCTGTCGGAGCAGCGCGTGCGCGAGGGCACGCACGTGCCGCCGCTGCCCGCTCCGGGTGTCTACGCCCGGCACAACGCGGTGGACATCGCCGGTCTGCTGCCCGACGGCACGCCCGCCGAGCTGACCGTGATGCAGACGCTGCGCAAGCGCGGCCAGATCCGCGATGTGTCCACCGAGGCGCTGGCCGACCTCAAGGCGCTGGAGCAGCGCTCCGAGGAGCGGCTCGGCCGGGACCGGGACGAAGAGGAGGCCTCGCGGTGAACCCCGTCAACTATCTGTATCTCGCCGCCCTGTTGTTCACCATCGGTGCGGTCGGCGTGCTGATCCGGCGCAACGCGATCGTCGTCTTCATGTGCGTGGAGCTGATGCTCAACGCCTGCAACCTCGCGTTCGTCGCCTTCTCCCGGATGCACGGCAACCTCGACGGCCAGATCATCGCCTTCTTCACGATGGTCGTCGCCGCCGCGGAGGTCGTGGTCGGGCTCGCGATCATCGTGTCGCTGTTCCGTTCCCGCCACTCGGCCTCGGTCGACGACGCCAGCCTGATGAAGCTGTGAGGGGCTGAATCGTGGAGAACCTGATTGCGCTGCTCGTCGCGGCGCCCCTGCTGGGAGCGGCCGTCCTGCTGTGCGGCGGGCGGCGCCTGGACAAGGCCGGGCCCCTGCTCGGCACGCTGCTCGCGGCCGTCTCCTTCGTCATCGGTGCCGTGCTCTTCGCCGACATGCTCGGCAAGAGCGCGGACGACCGGGCCCTGTACCAGCACCTGTACACCTGGATCCCCGTCGAGGGCTTCCAGGCGGAGATGGCCTTCCAGCTCGACCAGCTGTCGATGACGTTCGTGCTGCTGATCACCGGCGTGGGCTCGCTGATCCATGTGTACTCGATCGGGTACATGGAGCACGACGAGCGCAAGCGCCGCTTCTTCGGCTATCTGAACCTGTTCCTCGCGGCGATGCTGCTCCTCGTCCTCGCCGACAACTACCTGCTGCTGTACTTCGGCTGGGAGGGCGTCGGCCTCGCCTCGTACCTCCTGATCGGCTTCTGGCAGCACAAGCCCAGCGCGGCCACCGCCGCGAAGAAGGCCTTCCTGGTCAACCGGGTCGGCGACATGGGCCTGTCGATCGCCATCATGATCATGTTCACCACCTTCGGGACCTTCGCCTTCGGGCCGGTCCTGGAGGCGACCGGTGAGACGAGCGAGGGCACGCTGACCGCGATCGCCCTGATGCTGCTCCTCGCGGCCTGCGGCAAGTCGGCCCAGGTGCCGCTGCAGTCCTGGCTCGGGGACGCGATGGAGGGCCCGACCCCGGTCTCGGCCCTCATCCACGCGGCCACGATGGTCACCGCCGGCGTGTACCTCATCGTCCGCTCCGCCGACATCTTCAACGCCGCCCCGGACGCCCAGCTCGTCGTCGTCGTGGTCGGCGCGGTCACGCTCCTCTTCGGTGCGATCGTCGGTTGCGCGAAGGACGACATCAAGAAGGCCCTGGCCGGTTCGACGATGTCGCAGATCGGCTACATGATCCTGGCGGCGGGCCTCGGCCCCATCGGTTACGTCTTCGCGATCATGCACCTGGTCACGCACGGCTTCTTCAAGGCCGGGCTCTTCCTCGGCGCCGGTTCGGTCATGCACGGCATGAACGACGAGGTCGACATGCGCCGTTACGGCGGCCTGCGGAAGTACATGCCGATCACCTTCGTCACCTTCGGCCTCGGCTATCTCGCGATCATCGGCTTCCCGGGCCTGTCCGGCTTCTTCTCCAAGGACAAGATCATCGAGGCGGCCTTCGCCAAGGGCGGCACCGAGGGCTGGATCCTCGGCGCGGTCACGCTGCTCGGTGCGGCCATCACGGCGTACTACATGACCCGCGTGATGCTGATGACCTTCTTCGGCGAGAAGCGCTGGCAGCCCGACGAGAAGGGCGAGCTGCCGCACCCGCACGAGTCCCCGAAGTCGATGACGATGCCGATGATCCTGCTGGCCTTCGGGTCCGTTCTCGCGGGTGGCTTCTTCAGCATCGGCGACCGGTTCATCACCTGGCTGGAGCCGGTGACCTCGTTCGAGCACGGGCACCCGCCGATCAGCGCCGGAGCCATCACGTCCGCCACGGTCGCCGTCATGGTGATCGGCGTCGGACTCGCGTACGTCCAGTACGGGCGCAGGCCCGTCCCGGTCACCGCACCGCGCGGCTCCCTGCTCACCCGGGCCGCCCGCCGCGACCTGCTCCAGGACGACTTCAACCACGCCGTCTTCGTGACGGGCGGCACGCATCTCACCCGCTCGCTCGTCTATGTCGACCACACCCTGGTCGATGGAGTGGTCAACGGCACCGCGGCCTCGGTCGGGGGCCTGTCCGGCCGGCTGCGCAAGCTGCAGAACGGCTACGCCCGCACGTATGCGGTCTCCATGTTCGGAGGTACGGCGGTGCTGATCGCCGCGACCCTGCTGATGAGGGCGGTGTAACTGCCATGTCGCAAGTAGTGAACGCAGGGTTCCCGATCCTGACGGCGACGGCAGCGGTGCCGGCGGTCGGTGCGATCCTCACCGCCGCCGTCCCCGCCGCCCGTCGCACCGCCGCCAAGTGGCTGGCGCTGACCGTCTCGCTCGTCACGCTCGTCCTCGCCGTCGTCGTCCTCGTGGACTTCGAACCCGGCGGCGACCGCTACCAGTTCGTCGAGTCCTACTCCTGGATCAAGGACTTCGGGGTCCGCTACGAACTGGGCGTGGACGGCATCGGGGTGGCGCTGATCGCGCTGACCGCGCTGCTGATCCCCTTCATCATCCTGGCCGGCTGGCACGACGCCGACCCTCTGGAGACGAAGAGCAGCCGCTGGCGGCCGACCCAGGGCTTCTTCGCCCTGATCCTGATGGTCGAGGCGATGGTGATCCTCTCCTTCGAGGCCACCGACGTCTTCCTCTTCTACATCCTGTTCGAAGCCATGCTCATCCCGATGTACTTCCTCATCGGCGGCTTCGGCGACCGGGCGCACGCCGGCTCGGACGAGAACGCGGCGGCCCAGCGCTCCTACGCGGCCGTCAAGTTCCTGCTCTACAACCTGGTCGGCGGCCTCATCATGCTGGCCGCCGTCATCGGGCTCTACGTGGTCGCGGGGAACTTCTCCCTCACCGAGATCGCCGCCGCCCGTGCCGACGGCTCGCTGGAGATGGCGACCAACACCGAACGGCTGCTGTTCCTCGGCTTCTTCTTCGCCTTCGCGGTGAAGGCGCCGCTGTGGCCGCTGCACACCTGGCTGCCGAACGCGATGGGGGAGGCGACCGCGCCGGTCGCCGTGCTCATCACCGCGGTGGTCGACAAGGTCGGCACGTTCGCGATGCTCCGCTTCTGCCTCCAGCTCTTCCCGGAGGCCTCGAAGTGGGCGACCCCGGTGATCATCGCGCTCGCGCTGGTCAGCATCGTCTACGGGGCGCTGCTGGCGGTCGGCCAGCGGGACATCAAGCGCCTGGTCGCCTACGCCTCGATCTCGCACTTCGGCTTCATCATCATGGGCATCTTCGCGATGACCAGCCAGGGCCAGAGCGGCGCGACGCTCTACATGGTCAACCACGGCATCTCGACGGCCGCGCTGATGCTGGTCGCCGGCTTCCTGATCTCCCGGCGCGGCTCGCGGCTCATCGCCGACTACGGCGGTGTGCAGAAGGTCGCCCCGGTGCTCGCCGGCACCTTCCTGATCGGCGGCCTGGCCACCCTCTCGCTGCCGGGCCTCGCGCCCTTCGTGAGTGAATTCCTAGTCCTGGTCGGCACGTTCGCCCGGTACCCGGTGGCGGGCATCATCGCCACCACCGGCATCGTCCTCGCCGCGCTCTACACCCTCGTCCTGTACCAGCGGACGATGACGGGCCCGGTGGCGACGGAGGAGATCCGGACGATGCCGGACCTGCGGGTGCGGGAACTGGTCGTGGTCGCCCCGCTGATCGCCCTGCTGATCTTCCTCGGGGTGTTCCCGAAGCCGCTGACGGACATCGTCAACCCGGCCGTCATGCACACCATGTCCGACGTCCAGCAGAGTGACCCCCAGCCCACCGTTCCTCTCCAAACCGTGGAGGCCAAGTGAGTGCGACGGCTGTCCACAGCCTGTGGACGACGGCCGCCGAGCCGTTGACCAAGATCCCGGCACCCCACATCGAGTACGTCCAGCTCTCGCCCGTACTCATCGTGGTCGGCGCCGCGGTCCTCAGCGTCCTGGTCGAGGCCTTCGTGCCCCGCAAGGGCCGCTACCAGAGCCAGGTGTTCCTCACCGTCCTGGCGCTCGTGGCCGCGTTCGCCGCCATCGTCGGCCTCGCCGCCGGGGGCTACGGCTCCACCAAGGCCCACATCGCGGCCATGGGCGCCATCGCCGTCGACGGCCCGGCGCTCTTCCTGCAGGGCACCATTCTGCTGGCCTCGATCGTCGCGGTCTTCACCTTCGCCGAGCGCCGGCTCGACCCGGCCGACCACGGCCACAAGGTCGACTCCTTCGCCGCCGAGGCCGCAGCCGTCCCCGGCGGCGAGCAGGAGAAGGCCGCGACCAAGGCCGGATTCACCACCACCGAGGTGTTCCCGCTCGCGCTGTTCGCCATCGCCGGCATGTTGGTCTTCCCCGCCGCCAACGACCTCCTGACGCTCTTCATCGCCCTGGAGGTCTTCTCCCTCCCGCTCTACCTGCTCTGCGCCGTAGCCCGCCGCAAGCGGCTGATGTCGCAGGAGGCGGCGGTCAAGTACTTCCTGCTCGGCGCCTTCTCCTCGGCGTTCCTGCTCTTCGGGATCGCCCTGCTCTACGGCTACGCGGGCTCCGTCTCGTACGCCACCATCGCCGACGTCGTCGACGGTTCGGTCGCCGCGGTGAACCCGGCCCTCGCCCAGACCATGGGCAACGACGTCCTGCTGCTCATCGGCTTCGCCCTGGTCCTGATGGGGCTGCTCTTCAAGGTCGGCGCCGTGCCGTTCCACATGTGGACCCCGGACGTCTACCAGGGCGCGCCGACCCCGGTCACCGGCTTCATGGCGGCCGCGACGAAGGTGGCCGCGTTCGGCGCGCTGCTGCGTCTGCTGTACGTGGTGCTGCCGGGTCTCACCTGGGACTGGCGGCCGGTCATGTGGGGCGTCGCCATCGTCACCATGCTGGGCGGCGCGATCGTCGCGATCACCCAGACCGACATCAAGCGGCTCCTCGCGTACTCCTCCATCGCACACGCGGGCTTCCTGCTGGCCGGTGTCATCGCCGCCACGCCCACCGGCATCTCCTCGGTGCTCTTCTACCTGGGCGCGTACTCCTTCGTGACGATCGGCGCGTTCGCGGTCGTCACGCTGGTCCGGGACGCGGGCGGCGAGGCGACGCACCTGTCCAAGTGGGCTGGTCTGGGCCGCCGTTCACCGCTCGTGGCCGCGGTCTTCGCGGTCTTCCTGCTCGCCTTCGCCGGCATCCCGCTGACCTCCGGATTCTCCGGCAAGTTCGCGGTCTTCAAGGCGGCGGCGGAGGGTGGCGCGGGCGCCCTGGTCGTCGTCGGCGTCCTCTCGTCGGCGATCGCCGCGTTCTTCTACATCCGGGTGATCGTGCTGATGTTCTTCAGCGAGCCGAAGGCGGACGGCCCCACGGTCGCCGTGCCCTCGGGCTTCACGACCGCCACGATCACGGTCGGCGTCGTCGTGACGCTGGTGCTCGGTCTCGCGCCGCAGTACTTCCTCGATCTGGCGGGCCAGGCGAGTGTCTTCGTGAGGTAGGCCGACGTCGTCAGGGCCCGGTCTCCGCTCGCGCGGGGGCCGGGCCCTGACGTATGTCTGCGGCTACGGAGCCGGAACGATCCGGCCGGTCACCTCGCCGAGCGCGACCTGCGTACCGTCCGGGCCCGGCGCCCACGCGGTGAGCGTGACCACGTCGCCGTCCTCCAGGAACGTCCGCTTCCCGGTGGGGAGTTCGAGCGCGTCGCGGCCGTTCCACGTCAGTTCGAGCAGCGAGCCGCGCTGGTGCACCTCGGGGCCCGAGACCGTGCCGGAGCCGTACAGGTCACCGGTCCGCAGCGAAGCGCCGTTGACCGTCATGTGGGCGAGCTGCTGGGCGGCCGTCCAGTACATCGTGGCGAACGGCGGCTCCGAGACCACCTCGCCGTTGATCTCGACCGTGATCCGCAGGTCGAAACCGCCGGGCTCCTCGTCGGCGGAGTCGTCCAGGTACGGCAGCAGATCGAAGTCCCGGGCCGGCGGCGCGGTGCGGGCCGCGTCCAGGGCCTCCAGGGGGGTCACCCAGGCCGACACGGACGTCGCGAACGACTTGCCGAGGAACGGGCCGAGCGGCACGTACTCCCAGGCCTGGATGTCCCGCGCCGACCAGTCGTTGAGGAGCGTGAGCCCGAAGACGTGCTCACGGAAGTCCCCGAGCGCGACCGGCGTGCCGTGCGCGGACGGGGTGCCGACGACGAAGCCGACCTCCGCCTCGATGTCCAGCTTCACCGAAGGGCCGAAGACGGGCGCCGCGTCCGTGGGCGCCTTGCGCTGCCCGGAGGGGCGTACGACATCGGTGCCGGAGACCACGACCGTGCCCGCGCGACCGTGGTAGCCGATCGGCAGATGCTTCCAGTTCGGCGTGAGCGCGTCGCCGTCCGGGCGGAAGATGTGGCCGACGTTGGTGGCGTGGTGCTCGCTCGCGTAGAAGTCCACGTAGTCCGCGACCTCGAACGGCAGGTGCATCGTGACCGCGTCCAGCGGGTGCAGCAGGGGCTCTATGTCCGGCCGGTGGGCAGGCACGGTCACCCAGGCGGTCAGGGCGCGGCGCACATCGCGCCAGGCGGTCCGTCCGGCGGCCAGCAGCGGGTTGAGGCTGGGCTGCGCGAGCAGAGCGGCATAGGGGGACCCGAGGGCGTGCGCCGCCGCTCCCGCGTCGAGGACATGACCGCCGATGCGGACGCCGACCCTCCGCCGATCGGGCTCGTCGGCGGTGGAGAAGACGCCGTACGGAAGGTTGTGCGGGCCGAAGGGATCGCCTTCGGCGAGGTCGAGCGGGGACTGCTCGGGCATCGGTGCTTGCCTCGCTTTCCACAGGTGTGGGGGACACGTTACGGGGCGGGCCGCTCGGCGTGGATGACATGGGTCACACAGAAAGTGAGGCCTCCGTGCACAACTGTCCATGTTCGCGCGCTTTATGCATGCTGTGCGGCGGCTGTGCGACTGAGCGCGTTCAATTACCGCTTTTCCCGACCCTTATTCGGGTCATACGATCTCGGCAACGTCGCACCGCGTGAAGTCCCCGCAGGCGCGACCCCCCATTTCTTTCATCTTCGTTCGACCAGAAAAGGTCCGCCTTGAAGATTCGCCGCATTCTCGCGACGGCCGTGGCCGCCGCCGTGACGACGCCCGTCGTCTTCCTCTCGGCCGCTCCGGCGTTCGCCGACACCAAGCCGGCCGCGCCGGCGCAGACGCAGGACGAGCAGCCCTCGCTCGAGCAGCTGAAGAAGGCGGTGTCGGACGCGCAGAAGGCGTACGACATCGCCGTCATCGCCCACAACGACGCCGTGAAGGCTCTCGAGGCCACGACCAAGGACGACCACCCGCTGGTGGTCGCCAAGGCCGCTGCCAAGACGGCCGCCGAGGCCGCCGCCACGGCCAAGACCGAGGCCGACGCCAAGCTGGTCAAGGCCGAGGCCGACCTGGCCGCGCTGCCCGCCGATGCCACGCCCGAGGCCAAGACCGCCGCGGAGCAGGCCGTCGCCGAGGCCAAGACGGCCGCCGAGGCCGCCGCCACGACCAAGACCGAGGCCGACGCCAAGCTGGTCGCGGCCGGCACGGCTGTCGACGACGAGCGCGTCGCCAAGGCGCGTGCTACCGAGGTCGCCAAGCAGGCCAAGGAGACCGCCCTCAAGACCCTCGACGCCGCCAAGAAGGCGCTCGCCGACGCCGAGGCCGAGGAGGGTGAGGAGCCGGTCGAGGAGTGCGTGCCGGAGTCCAAGTTCACCACCGTCGTCCACGGCCTGCCCGAGAAGGTCGTCGCCGGCACCACCGTGAACTTCACGCTGCGCGTCACCAACGGCACCGACAAGAAGATGGACGAGGTGTACCCGTACGCCGCCGTCCACGCCTTCGACGAGAAGGGCATCAAGGAGCTCGACAAGTACCTCGACCTCGAGTGGTCCACCGCGGCCGACCCGCAGTGGGAGGACGTCAACCCCGGTGAGAGCCTCTTCGTCGGCGC
Organism: Streptomyces sp. NPDC056222; assembly: GCF_042264065.1. Classification (NCBI taxonomy): domain Bacteria; kingdom Bacillati; phylum Actinomycetota; class Actinomycetes; order Kitasatosporales; family Streptomycetaceae; genus Streptomyces; species Streptomyces sp. NPDC056222. The sequence goes on from NZ_JBHJTL010000017.1 coordinate 26,475, forward strand.
GCTGAACGCCAAGTCCTCCACCGACGTCAAGCTGCGGCTGAAGCTCGACGCGAAGACCCCGGCCGGCCAGGGTGCCGCCTTCGTCGCCGGTGACTACTGGAACGAGGACGAGTCCTGCGGTGGTACTCCGGACCTGGAGTACTACGAGTTCGCCATCCTGGCCAAGGGCAGCAACCCGGGCAAGGTGGACGACGCCAAGGGCAAGCCCGGCAACACCAACACCACCCCGCAGGGCGGCACCTCCACCACTCCGGTGAACGGTGGGACCACGGGCTCCACCGACGGCTCGCTCGCCAAGACCGGCTCGAACGACGTCGTCCCGCAGATCGCCCTCGCGGGCGCCGCGGCCGTCGCGCTCGGCGCCGGTGCGATGTTCGTCGTCCGTCGCCGTAAGGCCGGCTCGAACGCCTGATCCGAGCAGTGACTGAGGGGCCCGCATTCCACCTGGAATGCGGGCCTCCTTTCTTTCCCGTTCACCCCGCCGTCCGTGGAATCCGTTTCTCCCACGTCCGGTGGAAAAGAACCTCCCCGCCCTCTTTGCACACCACCTCGTTCGACGTGACGAATGCGTTCGCGTCGCAGGAGATCTCCGAACGCGACTCGACCGTGACGTTCCACGCCAACTCCGGGCGGTGCAGCCGGATCGACCAGTCCGAGCGGGTGCGGGCGGAGAGGGGATCGTCCTCGACGATGGTGTACGTCTCCAGTGCGTCCTCCGTGTATTCCAGGCCGTCCGGATGGACCCGAGTGCCGCCGTAACGGGGGTCGACCTCCAGCTTCCATTCGCCCTTGGCCACATCCCGCACCACCAGCCGTTCCGGGCGGGGTTCCTCCAGCGTCGCCGGAACGACCACGCCCAGCGGTTCGGACTGCTCCGGCTCCTCCCACTCCACGGCGTCGTCCGTGTGCCGACGGACCGGCAGCGTCAGGTTCGAGGAGGCCGGGTCGAGCGTGAAGCCCGCCGCGTCGGGCTGCGGCCAGATCCACGGCCAGTACGCGGAGGAGACCGCGAGGCGGACCCGGTGGCCGGGCGGGAAGGTGTGGCCGATGCCGTTCAGCTCGAAGACATGGTCCTCGTCCTCGCCGAGCTGCGCCTCCACCGCGCGGTCGCGGCCGTAGCGGGCGGACAGGTTCAGCACGCCCCGCGTGACGAGCGTCGAGGAGCCGTCCGGCGCGATGTCGCAGAGGCGGGCGATCACCTGTCCCGTCGGCGCACCGGCGCGCAGCGACAGGCTCACCCGCGGCCGGCCCAGGATCTCGATCGGCGCGCCGTCCTCCGGGACCGCGAAGTCGAAGCAGGCCGAGTGGGCGTCCTCGTCGCGCTGGTCGGGCGGCAGATCGGCGTCGTTGCCGAAGGGGAAGAAGCGGCCCGCGTCCAGGCCGGTCTGCTGCGGGGAGTCGACGAGCACCGGCTCGCCCTGGAAGGCGTACGTCACGGGGGTGACGTTCGGGGACGGCCAGGCGGGGTCGGCGACCCAGCGGCCCGGCAGCTCCTCGTAGACGGTGGCCGGCGGGTGCGACTCGCTGATCCAGGAACGCAGCAGCGGCTCCGCCATCACGTCGTTGTCCGTGCCCTTGAGGTGGTGGTCCCACCAGCGCAGGGTCTCCTGGAGGAAGCCGATCGCCGGGCCCGGCGGCAGACCCCGGTCCGGGTACTGGTGCGACCAGGGGCCGATGATCCCGCGCACCCGGTCCTGGGGGAGGTGCTCCACCAGTCGCAGCACGGTGTCCCGGTACGGGTCGTGCCAGCCGCCCACCGCGAGGACGGCCGCCCGGATCGCGCCGTAGTCCTCGCAGACGCTGCCGTGCTTCCAGTATTCGTCGCGGGTCTGGTGGGCGAGCCAGGTGTGGATGAACGGGTCCACCGCCTCCAGGCGCGTCAGCCACATCTCCCGCCACTCCTCGCCCACGTACCGCGGGTCCGGCGGCCGGGAGACGAAGGCGAGCATGGTGGCCGCCCAGGCGTGCATGTCCACGGCGAGCACGGAGCCGCCCATGTAGTGGACGTCGTTGTCGTAGCGGTCGTCGGTCGAGCAGACGGTGACGACCGCCTTCAGCGGCTCGGGGGCCAGCGCGGCGATCTGGAGCGCGTTGAAGCCGCCCCAGGAGATGCCGAACATGCCGACCTTCCCCGAGCACCACGGCTGCTCGGCCAGCCAGTTCACCACCGCGACGCCGTCGGCCAGCTCGACGGCGTCGTACTCGTCGCCCGGCAGGCCCTCACTGTTGCCGTGGCCGCGCACGTCGACGCGTACGGAGGCGTAGCCGTGTCCGGCGTACCAGGGGTGGCGCTGCCGGTCGCGGGGCGCCGTCCAGTCCGTGAGGCGGTACGGCAGGTACTCCAGGAGGGCGGGGACGGGCTCGTCGGTGACCGGCCGCCAGATCCGGGCGTAGAGCCTCGTGCCTCCCCCGGAGCCTTCGGCCTGGGAGGTGCCCTCGGGGATCGGGATCCGGACATCTTCGTGGGTCGTCTCGTACGGGAACTCGGTACGGATGCGCATGGCGGACCAACCTCAGAGGACGGGGTGCATGGTGCGGCGCGGCAGGGGCGCGAGGGCGATCACGACGAGGCCCACGGTGCAACGGCCATGGCGCCGCGGAGCGGCGAGGGTCGGGCCCTGGCGCGCAGGGTCGGCGCGAACTCGGCCGAGTGCTTGCGCCCGGCCAGGTGACGGCGGCCGAGGACGCACGGGAGCAGGCCCGCGCCCGCGCTGATCGGGCCGAGCCCGACGCAGGTCGGGCCGGCGGCCGATACCCCCATGGAGCAGTGGCCGAAGGCGATCGGGGCGCGGCCGCACAGCACGGCCCGGTAGGAGCCGAGGACGCGGTCGGCGAACCGGCCGGCCGCGGCGGTGTCGGCGAAGCGGAGGACGAGGACCGTCTGCGTCCCGAGGAAGGAGGAAGGAGAATCGCTCCCGGACCTTCGGGCCCGAGAGGGGGAGGAGCCCCCTCGGCCGACGGAAGAAGGCATGATCGTCTTCGGGCGGCGGCTGCTCGCCGTTCGGGCCGGAATCGATCACTGTTCGGGACAAAGCGCCTACTCCTGGTCGTATGAGCTGATCACGAACATACCGGGGGTGGCGGGAAGGCGCCCATGTTGATCGAAAGGCGACCGGATACGCTGACTTGAGTGAATCGAGCGACACATCGACAATCCGTGTGATCGTCAGCAGGCGTCAGCAGACAGGAGACCCCCTCGTGACCGTCGTCGGGCCGTTCGGTCTTAGCGTGCGGGACCAGGCTCTTGAGGCCGATGTCCAGACCGGATTGGCGGCCGTGGAGGCAGGGCTCCTCGACGCCACCAAGAGCGAGATCCCCTTCATCACGGAGGCCGCGCAGCATCTCGTCCTGGCGGGCGGCAAGCGCTTCAGGCCGCTGCTCGTGATGCTCGCCGCCCAGTTCGGCGACCCGTACGCGCCGGGTGTCGTGCCCTCGGCCGTCGTCGTCGAGCTCACCCACCTCGCCACGCTCTACCACGACGACGTCATGGACGAGGCGGACGTGCGGCGCGGCGTCGACTCCGCGAACACCCGATGGGGCAACTCGATCGCCGTCCTGACGGGTGACTTCCTCTTCGCCCGCGCCTCGCACACGCTGGCGGACCTCGGACCCGAGGCCGTACGCATCCAGTCGGAGGCGTTCGAACGTCTGGTCACCGGCCAGATCCTGGAGACCGCGGGCCCGCAGGGCGACCGCGACCCCGTCGACCACTACCTCGACGTCCTCGGCGGCAAGACCGGCTCGCTCGTCGCCGTCTCCTGCCGCTTCGGCGCGATGATGTCCGGCGCGGACGAGGGCGTCGTCGACATCCTCACCCAGTACGGCGAGCGCCTCGGCGTCGCCTTCCAGCTCGCCGACGACGTCCTCGACATCGCCTCCGACTCCCACGAGTCCGGCAAGACCCCCGGCACGGACCTGCGCGAGGGCATCCCGACCCTGCCGGTGCTCCACCTGCGCGCGGCCGCGGCGGCCCACGGGCGCCCGGAGGACGTGGAGCTGGTCGAGCTCGTCGACAGCGACCTGAGCGACGACGCACGCCACGCGGAGGCCCTGCGACGGCTCCGCGTCCACCCCGCCCTGGAGCAGGCCCGCCGGGACACCGTGCGCTACGCGGAGGAGGCGCGGGCGATGCTGGCGCCGCTGCCCGAGGGGTACGCCAAGTCGGCTCTGCAGGAGCTCTGCGACGCGGTGGTCCACCGCGCGGGCTAGGCCCTGCCTTTCGGATCAGGCCGGATCAGCGAGCGGCGTCTGGTGCGTGCAGCTGCAAGGCGGAGGATGGAGTCCACGCGGTGGGGGCACCTCCCGTGCCCGAAGGGCTACGGGGGACGTCGACGACTGACGACAACGCGGCAGATGCGCGTGCCAGGCGTCGCGAGCCCGGCGGGATCCGGAAGGCAGGGCCTAGGGGCTCTCAGGGTCGGGTCATCCCGTAGCAGTACGCCAGGTTGAGCCCGGGGGCTGACGTTTCCGCCTCCCGTCTTTGGTCAGATGGAGTCATCGACCACGGAGGTAGGGACAGACCATGGCAGACAACCGTAAGGCGAGCCGCTACATCGTCCCGGTCGCGGTGGCCGGAGTGGCCGCTGCGACCATCGGGCTCGTACCGGCTCTCGCGGCGTCCGGTGACCCGGACCTGCCGGAGATCACGGCGCAGCAGCTGATCGAGAAGATCGCGGCGTCGGAGACGCAGACGCTGTCCGGCACGTTCAAGGTGAGCACCGACCTGGGCCTGCCGTCGGTGGCGGGCCTGGCCGGCTCCCTCGGCGGCGGCTCGGGCCCGGCTTCCGCGGACCCGCAGGAGAAGCTGACGCAGCTCGTCTCGGGCACGCACACGCTGCGCGTGGCCGCCGACGGTCCGGACCGGCAGAAGCTGACGATCCTGGACGGCTCGGACGAGTACAGCCTGATCCACAACGGCTCCGACGTGTGGGGCTACGACAGCAAGTCGAACGAGGTCTTCCACGAGAAGGCGGACGGGGCCGGGAAGGCCCCGGAGAAGGAGCTTCCGGCCACGCCGAAGGAGCTCGCCGACGAGATCCTGAAGGCCGCGGACGGCACCACGTCGATCACGGTGGGCGGCACGGCGAAGGTGGCCGGCCGGGACGCGTACCAGCTGGTCATCAAGCCGAAGCAGAGCGGCTCGATGGTCGAGTCGGTGAAGGTCGCGGTGGACGCGCAGAACGGCACCCCGCTGAAGTTCACCCTCGCCTCGGTCGACGGCGGCAAGCCGGTCGTCGACGCGGGCTTCACGAAGGTCGACTTCGGCAGGCCGGCGGCGTCCACGTTCGACTTCAAGGTGCCGAAGGGCGCCAAGGTGACGGAGGGCGGTGCGGAGCACGAGAAGGCCCCGGAGGACTTCGGCAAGGAGTTCGGGAAGCAGTTCGGCGGCCTCGGGGACCTCGGCGGCGGAGAGGGCCCGAACGTCATCGGCGAGGGCTGGACGTCGATCGCGACGTTCGACACCGGTGCCGCGGCCCCGAAGACGGACGAGGCCCCGAAGGAGGTCCAGGGCTTCCTGGACGCGCTCGGGGACAAGGTCACCGGGAAGTTCGGCTCGGGCACGGTCTTCAAGACGAAGCTCGTCAACGCCCTGATGACGGACGACGGCAAGGTGTACGTCGGCGCGGTCACCAAGGACGCGCTGGTGGAGGCGGCGAACGCCGCCAAGTGACGCGGAGTGGGACCCCGGGCGGGTCGGGGGCTGTGGTCACCGACCCACCCGGGAGTTCTGCTGCTCCGCGCTTACGGGAACGTGAGCTTGACGCTGTTGATGTAGCCGGTGTCCTGCGCGGCCCGGTCCTGTACGCGGAGCTTCCAGGCGCCGTTGGCGACCTCCGAGGAGGCGTTCACGGTGTAGGCCTGGACGAGGTTGTCGGCGCTGCCGCCGGACCGGTTGTGCAGGTTGTAGACCGAGCCGTCGGGGGCGACGAGGTCGACGACGAGGTCACCGCGGTAGGTGTGGACGATGTTCACGTCCACCTTGAGGGCGGAGGGCGCGTTGCCGGTGACGCCGGTGACGTTGACCGTGGAGGTCACCGCGGCGCCGTTGTCCGGGATCGACACGTCCGCCGCGTTCTCGAAGACCTTGCCGGGCGGCGGCGTGGTGGTACCGGCCGACAGCGTCCAGATCGCGTGGGCGACGGCGTCGCTGTTGCGGTCGAGGGCGGTGTCGTTGATGTTCGAGGTCGAGTCGCAGGAGGAGTGGTAGCAGCGGTCGAAGGCCGTGGCCGTACCGCCCCACTTCTGCACCTGGGCACTGGACTTCACCCGGCTGGCACCGGTGAACAGACCGCCGACGGGGATGCCGACGTTCTTGAACGAGGCGTGGTCGGAGCGGCCGTCGCCCTCGGTCTCGATCTCGGTGGGCACGCCGATGCCGGCGAAGTAGTCCTTGAAGGTCTGCTCGATCGCCGGGTCGTCGTCGTAGACGAAGTAGCCCGGGTTCGGTGAACCGATCATGTCGAAGTTCAGGTAGCCGGAGACCTTGGAGCGTTCGGCCGACGGCAGGTTGTTCACGTAGTACTTCGAGCCGACGAGACCGAGTTCCTCGGCGCCCCACCAGCCGAAACGCAGATGCTTCGTGGGCTGGAGGCCCGCCCGGGAGACGGCGAGAGCGGTCTCGAGGACGGCGGCGGAACCGGAGCCGTTGTCGTTGATGCCGGCGCCGGAGGTGACGGAGTCGAGGTGCGCTCCGGCCATGAGGACCTGGTTCGGGTCACCGCCCGGCCAGTCGGCTATCAGGTTGTAGCCGGTGGCGCCGCTGGAGGTGAACTGCTGGACGGTGGTGGTGTATCCGGCCGCGTCCAGCTTGGCCTTCACGAAGTCGATGGACGCCTTGTAGCCGGTACGGCCGTGGGCGCGGTTGCCACCGTTGGCGGAGGCGATCGACTGCAGGTCGGTGAGGTGCTGCTTGACGTTGGCGAGCGGGATGTCGGGTGCGGCGACCGCGGCGGGCGCGGCGTTCGCGGAGGCGCCGGTGAACCCGGCGAGGGCGAGCGCGGCGACGGCGGAGAGTGCGGCGGCGCGTCTGGGCACGGAGAACTTCATGTGGGGGCTCCGGATTCCGAACGGGGATGGGACGGAAACGTGCGAGACGCCCCGGGGCGTGGGTGCCACGAGGCGCTGGAGCTGTGCATGGTGCGATTGTGCGACGTACGTCTGTGCGTGCTGAATGTTCAGTGCGAAGGTGACTTGTCGTCAAGAGCGGAAACCGGTCAGGGGTGTTCGCTCATCGGACGGCCCGCCGGCCGGGCGTTCTCGACGGTGAGTCCGACCGGCCGGAGGCGCCGGAAGCGGTCCGGATCGCCGCACAGGGGCGCCCTCACCCGGAACGCGGCGTCCGAATCCCGCCAGCGCGTCCCGCGCGGGCGCGTGAGGCTTGGCCCATGACCACCTACACCGCACGCCCCATCGAGCCCGCCGCCCTCGCCGAACTCCGGGTCGTGGACGACGCCGGGCAGCCCTGTGTCCCGTACACCGCAACCGAGGGCGGGAGCCCGCTGCGCTGCTGTCTGCGGCCCTTCTCGGCCGGGGAGCGGATCGCGCTCGTCTCGTACGCGCCGCTGCGGCGCTGGGCCGCCGAGACCGGGGCCGCACCCGGGGCGTACGACGAGCAGGGGCCGGTCTTCATCCACGCGGAGGAGTGCGCCGGGCCGGCCGTCGACGCGGCGGCGTACCCCTTCGACCGGCCCGGCGCCCTGCGTACTCTGCGCCGTTACGACTCCGAGGGACGGATCGTCGGCGGACGGCTCCTGGAGATCCCGGCCGAGGCGACCGAGGGCTTCGACAAGGCCTTCGCGGAGGCGTTCGCCGAACCCCAGGTGGCGCTCGTGCACGTCAGGGCCGTCGAGTACGGCTGCTTCCAGTTCGAGGTGCGGCGCCCCTGAACGTCACTGCACGCAGAACTCGTTGCCCTCCGGGTCCGTCATGACCACCCACGCGCCGCCCGGCTCCTCCACCCGGCGCAGGACCGAGGCGCCGAGCTTCTCCATGCGCTCGACCTCCGCGTCCCGGGTGCCGGGGGCGACGTGGAGGTCCGGATGGAGACGGTTCTTGACGGTCTTCTCCTCCGGGACGCGCTGGAAGAGGATCCGGCGGCCCTGGCCGATGCCGGTCGCCTCCTCGTAGGGGTCGTCGGGATGGCGGACGGCGATCAGATCGCGGAACGCGAGGCGGTCGGAGACCGTGACGGTCAGCTCGGCCGGGAGTACGCCGAGGCCGAGAAGGCGCTTGATGTGGGCGCTGTTGTCCTCTTCCAGATAGCCGAGGGCGGCGGCCCAGAACGCGGCCTGGGCGTGCGGGTCGGCGGCGTCGATCACGAGCTTCCAATGCAGTGCGGTCATGTAACCAGTTATAGTGGTTTCGTGATCCCAGCCACAACAGGCATGACCCTGATTCACCCCGATGGGCAGGTGTTCCGCTTCGATGCGGGCGCGCTCTGTCTGGAGCTGCTGCTCACGGGCGGCCCGGGGCCCGTGGCCGCGCGGTTCGAGGTCCTCGACTCGGCGGAGGGGCTGCTGGATTGGGTACGACGGTGCCGGCTCGGGCCCGAGCTCGACGTGACGGTCACGGCGTGCGAGCTGGAGCGGGTACGGGAGGTGCGGAACGTCCTGTGGGGGCTCGCCCGCGCCCGTACGGAAGGCCGCGCGTACGCGCCGGAGGGCCTCGCCCTCGTCAACGAGGCCGCCGCCCCGCCCCCGCTCGTCCCGCGCATGACCGCCGACGGGGTGCACGCCTGGGGTCCGGGGGCCACCGCGACCGCGCTGCTCTCGACCGTCGCCCGCGACGCGATCGACCTGTTCACCGGCCCCCACGCCGACCGGATCCGCGAATGCGGCGCCGACAACTGCGCTCTGCTGTTCGTGGACACCTCCCGCCCCGGGCGCCGCCGCTGGTGCGCCATGGAGCGTTGCGGCAACCGCCACAAGGTCCGTGCGCACCGGGCGCGTGCGCACGGCGCGGGAGAGGCCACGGAGCCGCTGCCGTAGGGGCCTTGAGGCGGGGCGCCGGGGCCCGTCCAGGCGCCGCACCCCGCCCCGTGTCAGACCGCGGCCGCTGCCGCCTCCGCCGCCTCCTTCGCGTCGTACGCCTCTCGCGCCGCCGCGATCTCGTTCTGGTGGTGCTCCGTCCACGTCACCAGCGAGCGGATCGTCGTGTGCAACGTGCCGCCCAGCGGGGTGAGTTCGTAGTCCACGCGCGGCGGGACCACCGGGTGCACCGTCCGCTTCACCAGGCCGTCCCGCTCCAGCTGGCGCAGCGTGACCGTGAGCATCCGCTGGCTGATCCCGTCGATCTCCCGCCGCAGCTCCGTGAAGCGCAGCTTGCGGCGGTCGAGCAGGGCGATGACCAGCAGGGACCACTTGTCGGCGACCCGGTCGAGGATCTGGCGTACCTCGCAGTCCTCCCGCGTGTCCCACTGGAAGGGGTCCGTGTCGCCCTCGTGGCCCTCGGCGTAGGTGACTTCGCAGTGACTCGGTGACTTCAAAGTGCCTTCTTCCATGGCATCGCATGCTGCCGCAGGATGCAGGTGGTTACAAGAGAGAACCGACCCTCTGGCCGGTAACCGCCCCTCCCCCTTCCTGCCTGGAGGCAGCCATGTCCGCATCCATGCCCGCACGCGCCTGGGCCCTCCTCCTCGTCCTCTGCGGCACGATCTTCCTCGAGGGCATCGACGTCGCCATGCTCGCCGTGGCGGTGCCGAGCATCAGATCCGATCTGGACCTGTCCACCGGTACCGCGGCCTGGGTGATGTCGGCGTACGTCCTCGGCTACGCCGGCTTCACCCTCCTCGGCGGCCGCGCCGCCGACCTCCTCGGCCGCCGCCGGATGTTCCTCGGCTGGCTCACCGTCTTCCTGCTCTTCTCCGGTCTCGGCGGCTTCGCGACCGAGGGCTGGATGCTGATCACGGCGCGCTTCGTGACCGGCGTCGCCGCCGCGTTCATGACCCCCGCCGCGATGTCGATCATCACCACCTCCTACGAGGAGGGCCCGCAGCGCAACCAGGCGCTGCTGGTCTTCGCGGGCACGGCCGCCGGTGGCTTCACCCTCGGGCTCGTCATCGGCGGGCTGCTCACCCAGCTCGGCTGGCGCTGGGTCTTCTTCGCGCCGGTCCTGCTCGCCGCCGCCGTCCTGCTCGCCGCGGCGCGGCTGGTCCCCAGGGAGGCGCGGCCCGAGAAGGCGGCCGGCGGCTTCGACCTGGCAGGCGCGCTGACGGCCGCCGGGGCCATGCTGCTCCTCGCCTTCGGGATCGTCCGGCTGGAGCACGGCCTCGACGGCTGGCCGCTGACCGCGCTGGTCGCCGCCGCCGGCCTCGTCCTCGCCGGGGTCTTCGTCGCCGTCGAACGCCGGGCCACCGCCCCGCTCGTGCGCCTCGGGCTGCTCCGCAAGGCGTCCACCGTCCGGGCCGACCTCGGGGCGCTGCTGTTCGTCGGCTCGTTCTTCGGCTTCCAGTTCGTCGCGACGCTCTACCTCCAGGAGCTGCGCGGCTGGTCCTCCCTGGAGACCGCGTTCGCCCTGCTCGTCATGGGCGTCGACGCGATCCTCGCCCCCACGCTGACCCCGCGGCTCGTGGCGCGGTTCGGCAACGCCCGGGTGATCCTCGGCGGGTTCGTGCTCGCGATCGGTTCGTACGCGCTGTTCCTGCCGGTCGGTCCGGACTGGTCGTACGCGGCGATGTTCCCGACCCTGCTGCTGACCGGGCTCGCCTTCGCCCTCGCCTATGGACCGCTGACGATCGCCGCCACCGACGGCATCGCGGAGGAGGAGCAGGGGCTCGCGAGCGGGCTGCTGACGACCGCGGTGCAGTTCGGCTCGGCGGTCGGCATCTCGGCGGTGACGGCGGTGTACGGGATCGCGGGCGGCGGGCTCGACGGGTTCCGGGCGGCGCTGGTGGTGCCGCTGGCCATGGTGGCGATCGGTGCGCTGGTCGCGGCGACCGGGGTGCGGGCGCCCAGGGCGGACCGCGTTCGGGAGGTTCCGGAGGTTCCGGAGGCCGCGCCCAAGGTCACCGTCTCCTGACCGGGTGACGCAGACATGCCCCGGCCCTCGGAGTTCTTCTCCGAGGGCCGGGGCATGCGGCGGTCGTCAGCGTCCGGTCTTGGCCGACGTCGGGGAAACGGCGGTGACCTCGGGCTCGACGGGTCCGGTCGCGGATCCGGTCGTGGTTTCGGCCAGGGCGCGGTCCACGACGGTCCTGGCCAGCGCCTCCGCCTCCGCCCGGTTGCGCCGCGCCGTCCGCAGCGCGTCCCAGGTCAGGATCGTCAGCGCGAGCCACACGAGCGAGAAGCCCGCCCAGCGCTCCGGCGGCATCGCCTCGTGGAAGTACAGGACACCCAGGCCGAACTGGAAGAGCGGTGCCAGGTACTGGAGCAGCCCCAGCGTCGACAGCGGTACGCGGATCGCCGCCGCGCCGAAGCAGACCAGGGGCACGGCCGTGACGATTCCGGTCGCCGCGAGGAGCGCCGCGTGCCCCGCGCCCTCGGTGCCGAAGGTCGTCGTGCCCTGCGTGCCGAGCCACAGCAGGTAGGCGAGGGCCGGCAGGAACTGGACGGCGGTCTCGGCGGCCAGCGACTCCAGGCCGCCGATGTTGACCTTCTTCTTCACCAGGCCGTAGACGCCGAACGAGAAGGCCAGGATCAGGGAGATCCACGGCGGGCGCCCGTAGCCGATCGAGAGGACGAGGACGGCCGTGGCGGCGACGCCGACCGCCACCCACTGCGCGGGCCGCAGCCGCTCCTTCAGGAGCAGGACGCCCAGGGCGATGGTGACGAGCGGGTTGATGAAGTAGCCGAGGGAGGCCTCGACGACCTGGCCGGCGTTGACGGCCCAGATGTAGACGCCCCAGTTGATCGTGATGACCGTCGCGGCGAACGTGATGAGGCCCAGCTTGCGCGGGCTGCGCACCAGCTCGCGTATCCAGCCCCAGCGTCGCAGCGCGAGGAGCGCGATGCCGACGACGGCCAGCGACCACACCATCCGGTGGGCGAGGATCTCGACCGCCCCGGCCGGCTTGAGGAGTGGCCAGAAGAGCGGGACGAGCCCCCACATGCCGTAGGCGCCGATCCCGTACAGAAGCCCTGCTCGTCCCTCGTTGTCTTCCTTCACCGAATCTCCTGCCCTGCGCCGCGCTGTTCCGTCGAAGGTAGCGCCGCGCAGGGCCCGCTGTCATGTCCGTACCGCAATACGGTCATGACCTCTGGCTGAGAGCCTCGGCGATCGTCTCGGCGAGCGGCGTGGTCGGGCGGCCGATCAGGCGGGACAGGTCGCCGGTCCGCCCCGCGAGCGCCCCGCGCTCGATGGCCTTGTCGACGTCCACGAGGATCGCGGCGAAGAACGGCGGGACGCCCGCGCCGGTCAGGATCTCCTCGTGCGTCTCGGCCGGGACGTTGCTGTACGCGATCTCCCGGCCGGTCTGGCGGGCGACCTCGGCCGCGTACTCGGCCAGCGACCAGGCGGCGTCGCCGCTCAGCTCGTACGCGGTGTTCAGGTGCGTCTCGGTCGGGCCGGTCAGGACCGCGGCGGCCGCGGCGGCGTAGTCGGCGCGGGTGGCGGAGGCGACCCGGCCCTCGCCGGCGTTGGCGACGACGGCGCCGTGCGCGAGGACGGGGGCGAGGTTGGCGGTGTAGTTCTCGGTGTACCAGCCGTTGCGCAGGAAGGTGTACGGCAGGCCGGAGTCCAGGATCCGCCGCTCGGTCTCCGTGTGCTCGGCTGCCAGGTCGAAGTCGGCCTCCGGCCCGCCGAGGACGCCGGTGTAGGCGAGCTGGGCGACGCCGGCGGCCTTGGCCGCGTCGATCACGGCGGCGTGCTGTGCGACGCGCTGCCCGACCTCGCTGCCGGAGATCAGCAGCACCCGGTCGCCGGCTTCGAAGGCGCCGGCCAGGGTCTCCGGCTTGCCGTAGTCGGCGATGCGCAGCTCGACGCCGCGCTCGGCCAGGTCGGCGGCCTTGGCCTTGTCGCGGACGACGGCGGCCACGGACGCGGCGGGAACCCGGGTCAGCAGCTCGTCGACGACGAGACGGCCGAGCTGTCCGGTGGCTCCGGTGACGACGATGCTCATGGTGATCTCCTTGGCTCGCGGGGTGATGTACTCACCGTACGGAGGGCGCCAACTATTCGAAAGTACCCACTTTGAAGTAAGGTACTGGTATGGGAGTAAGTGAACCGAGGAGCCTGCTGGCGGACGTCGACGGCGCCATGTGCCCGGCGCGGCTCGTCCTGGAGCACGTCACCAGCCGATGGGGGGTCCTGATCCTGATCGCGCTGCGGGAGCGTTCGTACCGCTTCAGCGAGCTGCGCCGACGCGTCGGCGGCGTCAGCGAGAAGATGCTCACCCAGACCCTCCAGACCCTGGAGCGCGACGGCTTCGTCCACCGCGACGCCAAGCCGGTCATCCCGCCCCGCGTCGACTACAGCCTCACCGAACTGGGCGAGGAGGCCGCCCGCCAGATCTGGGAGCTGGCCCGCTGGACCGACGCGACGGTCCCGGCGGTCCAGGAGGCCCGGGAGCGGTACGACGAGGCGCGTCGCGAGGCTGCTGCGGAATCGTCCCAATGATGTTGTAACCAGGGCACGTTGGGCCCGTGCGTCGTACGATCTGCTCACCACTAGGGGAAAGTGTGAGCATTCCGTGGGGGACATGTGGCGTACGGATACGGAAGAGTGCTGCGCGCTTGCGGGGGCTTACTCGCCTGCGGCGTGATCCTGACCGGATGTTCGGGCTCCGGTGACGACGGCAAAAAGCCTCAGGCGAAGTCGAGTCCGACCTCGACGGCCCCATCCACCGGGAGCCCGAGGGCGACACCCGCCGTGCCCGCGAAGCTCCCCTTCAGCGCGGACCCGAAGCGCGCCCCGAAGAACCCGGCCGACGCCAAGCGGCTCGCCCTCGCGATCGTCGCCGGACCCGACTCCTGGGGCTCGGACTACGTCAAGCGCACCCCGCACCTCAGCGCCGACGACTACTGGCCCGTGCTCGGCGCGCAGTGCACCTGGGAGACCGGCACCCGCCCGGGGAGCGTGCTCTACAGCGTCACGGCCTACAGCGAGATCCCCGCCTCGGCCGACAGAGGGCTGCTCCGGGTCTCCGCCACCGTCGTCGTCCACCGCACCGAGTCGGACGCCGACTGGGAGATGGCCGAGACCCTGGAGGAGGCGCTCCGCTGCCCCGACCAGCGACTGCGCGACGGGGAGCGGATCACCGGTCTGATGTCTCTCGGCAGCCCCTTCGGCGTCGGCGGCAACTACACGGCCGTGGACTCGCTCAGAGAGGCGGGGGCGTATGTCAACGACGCCGTCAAGGGCGAGCAGACGTACTCCTGGTACCAGTCCCGCGTCGGACAGGTCACCGTCGCCGCCGTCGTGAAGGGCGCGCCCGGCCACATCGCCAAGGACGTCGACAGCGCTCAGGTCCAGGCCCTGGTCGCCATGGTCGGGCGCGCCGAGGACCAGCTGGAGGTCCAGTCGTGAACCCCGCAGCCGATCCCCGGCCCGAGCCTTCGACTCCCCGCCCCGCGGCACTTCAGCCTCTACTGCCCTCCGACCCGTCGTCGATCGCCGGCTACCGCCTTCTCGGCCGGCTCGGTGCCGGCGGCATGGGCGTGGTCTACCTCGGCCGTACGAACAACGGCGAACTCGCCGCCGTGAAGGTCACCCACGCCGACCAGGCCGACCAGGCCGACTTCCGCGCCCGCTTCCGCCGCGAGGTCGAGGCCGCCCGGCGGGTCGCCAGCCCCTGGGCCGTCCCCGTCACGGGCGCCGACCCGGACGCCCCCGAGCCGTGGATGGCGACCGCCTTCGTCCCAGGCCCCTCCCTCGGCGAGGCGGTTGCCGCGCACGGTCCGCTGCCGGAGCGGAGCCTGCGGATCCTCGGCGGCGCGCTCGCCCGTGCGCTCGCCGCCGTGCACGAGGCCGGGCTCGTCCACCGCGACGTCAAGCCCGGCAACGTGCTGCTCGCCGTCGACGGCCCGCGCCTCATCGACTTCGGCATCGCGCGTACGACGGGGGAGTCCGCACTCACCTCCACCGACATGGTCGTCGGCACGCCCGGCTTCCTTGCCCCCGAACAGGCCGAGGCCCGTGGCGCCGAGATCGGCCCGCCCAGCGACGTCTTCGCCCTCGGCTGCCTCCTCGCCCACGCGGCCACCGGCAACCCACCCTTCGGTACGGGGGCGGTCGACGCCCTGCTGTACCGCACCGTCCACGACGAGCCCGACCTCGACGGCGTACCGGAGGGGCTCCTGGACCTGGTACGCGCCTGCCTCGTCAAGGACCCGGCCCGGCGGCCCACCGCGGAGGAGGTCACCGTCCGCCTCACGGAGGACACCCCGGGCGCGGCCGCGGACTGGCTGCCCGCCCCCGTCGTCCGGACCATCGCCGAGCGCTCCGCGGCGATGCTCGCTCTGCCCGAGATCGACGCCACCGAGCTCGGGTCGGCGCGGGACACTGCCGGCCAACCCGCTTCCAGCAGACGGAAGTTCCTGCTCCTGGCCTCGGGCACGGCTGTCCTCGCGACAGGAGGCGGCATCGGTGCCTGGGCCGCGCTGCGGGACGACGACAAGGGCAAGAAGGCCGCTCCCGCGCCGAAGAAGCGGCGCTGGGTCGTCGGCGTGCACGCCGACCTGACCGGCCCCGCCAAGGACATCGGCCGCGCGCAGGAACGAGGCGCCCGGCTCGCCGTCGAGCAGTTCAACGCCCGTGCGGACAAGCCGTTCACGCTTGAGCTCAAGGTCTCCGACGACGGCGGCGACAGCAACAGGGCCCTGGCCGCGGCCCGCGCCCTCACCGGCGACCCCGACGTCCTCGGGGTCATCGGGCCCACCTCCGACTACACGGGCCTGGCCGCCCTTCCCGCGTACGACGAGGCACTCCTGCCCGTGATCACGGTCTCGGCCGGGCTGAACCTGCTGACCAATCCGGCGGGCGGCCAGGGGCTCTCGATGGTGCAGGCATGCCCGCAGCACATCCTCGCGGGCAGTGGCCTCGCCTACTACGTCCTGACGAAGACCCGGAGCATCCGGCCGGGCATCCTCCAGGAGCGGACCGACGACACCTACGCCTGGCAGTACATCGGCGGCGCGAACTTCGCCTTCCGACAGGGAAAGGTCGTCCCCGTTCCCCGTGTCGTCCCCGGGCCCACCACCGACTACAAGCGGGTGCTCGGCGGCATGATGGCGGAGGGCATGGACGCCTACGTCCACTGCGGCCTCACCCCGAGCGCCGTCCTCGCCGCCCGCGCGCTCGACGAACTCGGCTTCACCGGCATGAGGGCCGCCGGGCAGCACGTCTTCGGATCCCGGTTCCTGGCGGAGGCGGGGGACGCGGCAGAGGACTGGATCCTCGGCGCACCCGTCGTCGACCCCACGACCCGCAAGGAGGCGTCCGCACTCGTCGGCGCGCACCGGAAGAGGTACGGCACGGCCCCCGACTTCTACACGGGCGAGAACTTCGACATGACCAACCTCCTGCTCCAGGAGGTCGAGAAGGCGGCCAAGGGCGGGAAGCGCCCCAGCGGCAGCACGCTTGTCTCCCTGCTGCGCAAGGCCAAGTACACGGGCGTCATGGGCGGCTACGTCTTCGAGCCCGAGAGCGGGCAGTTGGCGGCGTCCGGCACCTTCATGTACACGGTGGAGAACGGCCGCTACAAACCCCTGGAGTTCGCCCCCGCCGGGCCGCCGAAGAACAGACGGGTCTGACGCGTGCGGCCCCTCCGCCCTGCCGATCCGTCGTCGATCGCCGGATACCGCCTGCTCGGCCGGCTCGGCGCCGGCGGCATGGGCGTGGTCTACCTCGCCCGGACCGCCGGCGGCGGGCTCGTCGCGCTCAAGCTGATCCAGGCCGAGCACGCCGCCGACCCCGGCTTCCGGGAGCGGTTCCGGCGGGAGGCCCGGGTCGCCGAGCGGATCACCGGCCGTTGGGTGGTCCGCGTCCTCGGCTCCGACCCGGAGGCCCGGGAGCCGTGGCTGGCCACCGAGTTCGTCCCCGGCCCCTCTCTCGCCGAGGCGGTCGGCCTCCATGGCGCCCTGCCCGAACCGACCGTACGGGCCCTGGGCGCCCGGCTGGCCGACGCGCTCACCGACATGCACGAGGCCGGACTCGTCCACCGCGACGTCAAGCCCGGCAACGTCCTGCTCGCCCTCGACGGACCCCGCCTCATCGACTTCGGCATCGCCCGCTCGGCCGGGGCCACCGCCCTCACCGCCACCGACGCGATGATCGGTACACCCGGCTTCCTCGCCCCCGAGCAGGCCCGCGTCACCGGCGCGGACGAGGTCGGCCCGCCGAGCGACGTCTTCTCGCTGGGGTGCGTGCTCGCGTACGCGACGACCGGCCGACGCCCGTTCGGTACGGGCGGGGTGGCCGCGGTCGTGTACCGCACCGTCCACGAGGAGCCTGATTTCGACGGCGTACCGGAGACGCTGCTGCCGCTGGTGACCGCCTGCCTGGCCAAGGACCCCGGTGACCGGCCCACGACGGCTGAGGTAAGGGCCTCTCTCGGCCCTGCGGACGGCCCCGCCGGTGACTGGCTGCCGCCAGGGCTGCCCGCGCTGATTGCCGAGCGCTCAGCCCGGGTCCTGGACCTGCCCGTGGCGGAGCCGACCGTCCTGGTGCCCTCCACCGAAGCGACCCGCACCTCGCCGTCACGGCGCCGCTTCCTGGCGCTCGGCTCCGCGGCCGCCGTCGCCGGGGCCGGCGGACTGACGGCCTGGCTCGCGAACCGCGACTCAGGCGGCACCGGAACCGGGGGCCCACCCGTGGCGCGGCCCACGTACACGATCGGCGTCCAGACCGATCTGAGCGGGCCGCGCAAGGCGGACGGACACGGCCAGGAGCGCGGGGCGAGACTGGCCGTCGAGACCTTCAACGCCCGTTCCGACCGGCCCTTCGACCTGGTGCTGAAGGTACGGGATGACGAGGGCGACCCGCGCCGGGCCGGCGCCGTGGCACGGGAGTTCGTGAACGACGCGGCGGTCATGGCCGTGATCGGCCCCACCACCCGTGACACCGTGATCGCCGCTGCCGACGCCTACTTCGCGAGCAAGCTGGTCTTGGCGGCCGTCGCCGTCGGCATCGACCAGGGCGACCTGGCCCTTCCGAGCGTCAGCCCCGTCTATCGCGAGCTGCGCGTCCAGCACGACATACTGCAACTGCCCGTCACGAGCATCGCCCTGGTGCGTGGCGCCAAGCGGACGGCTGTGGTCCTGGACCGCGCGGCGGGGGACTACGGCTGGCGTACGGCCAACTCCGTGAAGAACACGATGAGCACTTTGGGTGAAGTCGTGACTATCCATCAGATAGCTGCAGGGGAAGAGGACTTCCGGCCAGTGGTGGGCGAGGCCCTCGCCACCCGTCCCGACATCGTGCTCTTCGGGGGTGTCTCCCCGCGCCGTGCCGGACTGTGCGCCAAAGAGCTGAAGCGGCAGGGCTACGGAGGCCTGCGCGGCGGCGTCGAGTATGCGCTGGCACCGGAGTTCTTCTCCGTCGCCGGCTCGGCGGCCGAGGGCTGGTACTTCGGCACCACCTACGTCGACCCGGCGCTCGTTCCAGCGGCCAAGAAGTTCACCGCCGCCTATCGCAAGCGCTGGGGCCTGCCGGGCTCGGCGCCGGTCGAGCGGTTCGCGGTGGAGGCGTACGACGCCGTGATGTGCCTGGCCGAGCGCATGACGGGACTGGTGTCGAACCAGCAGCTGGAGATCACGCGGGTCGCCGTGCGGGGGGCGATGCGGGCGTTCATGTTCCAGGGCGTCGCGAAGAAGTACGGCTTCGACTCGCAGAACGTGATGATGTTCAAGTACCACAACGAACTGTTCCTGTACCGGATCGAGCGGGGCGCCCCGCGCTACATCGGCCCGTACGACAAGGCGGCGGAGGACGAGAGGAAGCGCCGGAAGAAGGCGTGAGGGGCGCGGCCCGCTTTTTGCGGTCCGCGCCCCTCACCTCCGTATCTCGCCCGGCTAACCCACCACGGTCCAGGTGTCGCTACCCGCGAGCAGCTGCCCCAGGTCCCCCTTGCCGTGCTGCTCGATCGCCGTGTCCAGCTGGTCGGCCATCAGCGTGTCGTACACCGGCCGCCGCACCGAGCGGAACACCCCGATCGGTGTCTGGTGCAGGGTGTCCGGGTCGGCGAGCCGCGACAGGGCGAACGCGGTCGTCGGGGAGGTCGCGTGCGCGTCGTGGACCAGGATCCGGGAGGCGTTCTCGTCGGTCACCGTGACGACCTTCAGATCGCCCGTGGCCGGGTCCCGTACGACTCCCTTGTCCAGGCCCGTTCCGAAGCGGATCGGCTGTCCGTGTTCCAGCCGGATCACGGCCTCCTGGGCCTGGTCCTTGTCCTTGAGGACCTCGAAGGCGCCGTCGTTGAAGATGTTGCAGTTCTGGTAGATCTCCACCAGCGCCGTGCCGGGGTGGTCGGCGGCCTGCCGCAGGACCTCGGTGAGGTGCTTGCGGTCGGAGTCGACCGTGCGGGCCACGAAGGACGCCTCCGCGCCGATCGCCAGCGACACCGGGTTGAACGGCGCGTCCAGGGACCCCATCGGGGTCGACTTGGTGATCTTGCCGAGCTCGCTGGTGGGGCTGTACTGCCCCTTCGTCAGACCGTAGATCCGGTTGTTGAAGAGCAGGATCTTGAGGTTGACGTTCCGTCGCAGCGCGTGGATGAGGTGGTTGCCGCCGATGGAGAGCGCGTCGCCGTCACCCGTGACCACCCAGACCGACAGGTCGCGGCGCGAGGTGGCCAGACCCGTGGCGATGGCCGGGGCGCGGCCGTGGATGGAGTGCATCCCGTACGTGTTCATGTAGTACGGGAAGCGGGAGGAGCACCCGATGCCGGAGACGAAGACGATGTTCTCCTTCGCCAGGCCGAGTTCGGGCATGAAGCCCTGCACGGCGGCGAGGACGGCGTAGTCGCCGCACCCGGGGCACCAGCGCACCTCTTGGTCGGACTTGAAGTCCTTCATCGACTGGGTGGCTTCGGCCTTCGGCACGAGGTTCAGGAGCGACTCACTCATCGATGGCCTCCTTGAGGGCCGAAGCGAGCTGCTCGGCCTTGAACGGCATCCCGTTGACCTGCGTGTACGACCGGGCGTCGACGAGGTATCTCGCCCGGACGAGGGTGGCGAGCTGGCCCAGGTTCATCTCCGGGACGACCACCTTCTCGTACCGCTTCAGCACCTCCCCGAGGTTCTTCGGGAAGGGGTTCAGATGGCGCAGATGGGCCTGGGCGATCGGCCGGCCCGCGGCCCGCAGCCGGCGGACGGCCGCCGTGATCGGCCCGTAGGTGGAGCCCCAGCCGAGGACGAGGGTCTTCGCGCCGTCCGGGTCGTCGACCTCGATGTCCGGGACCTCGATGCCGTCGATCTTGGCCTGCCGGGTGCGGACCATGAACTCGTGGTTGGCGGGGTCGTAGCTGATGTTGCCGGTGCCGTCCTGCTTCTCGATGCCGCCGATCCGGTGCTCGAGGCCCGGGGTGCCGGGCACGGCCCAGGGCCGCGCGAGGGTCTGCGGGTCGCGCTTGTACGGCCAGAAGACCTCGGTGCCGTCCGCCAGCTCGTGGTTCGGGCCGCTGGCGAACTGGACGCGCAGGTCGGGCAGTTCGTCGACGTCGGGGATGCGCCAGGGTTCGGAGCCGTTGGCGAGGTAGCCGTCGGAGAGCAGGAAGACCGGGGTGCGGTAGGTGAGCGCGATCCGGGCCGCCTCGACGGCCGCGTCGAAGCAGTCCGCGGGGGTCTTCGGGGCCACGACCGGGACCGGGGCCTCGCCGTTGCGGCCGTACATGGCCTGGAGGAGGTCGGCCTGCTCGGTCTTGGTCGGCAGACCGGTCGACGGGCCGCCGCGCTGGATGTCCACGACGAGCAGCGGCAGTTCCAGGGAGACCGCGAGGCCGATCGTCTCCGACTTGAGCGCCACGCCCGGCCCGGAGGTGGTGGTGACGGCCAGCGAGCCGCCGAACGCGGCGCCGAGCGCGGCGCCGATCCCGGCGATCTCGTCCTCGGCCTGGAAGGTGCGGACACCGAAGTTCTTGTGCTTGCTGAGCTCGTGCAGGATGTCCGAGGCCGGCGTGATCGGGTAGGAGCCCAGGTAGAGCGGCAGATCGGCCTGGCGGGAGGCGGCGATCAGGCCGTACGAGAGGGCCAGGTTCCCGGAGATGTTCCGGTAGGTGCCGGTGGGGAACGCCCGGGTCGCCGGGGCGACCTCGTAGGAGACGGCGAAGTCCTCGGTCGTCTCGCCGAAGTTCCAGCCGGCCCGGAACGCGGTCACGTTCGCCTCGGCGATCTGCGGCTTCTTCGCGAACTTCTGGCGCAGGAAGGTCTCGGTGCCCTCGGTCGGCCGGTGGTACATCCAGGACAGCAGCCCGAGCGCGAACATGTTCTTGGAGCGCTCGGCCTCCTTCCGGGACAGGCCGAACTCCTTCAGGGCCTCGATCGTCAGCGTCGTCAGCGGGACCGGGTGGACCCGGTAGGCCGCCAGCGAGCCGTCCTCCAGCGGGGAGGAGTCGTAGCCGACCTTCGCCATGGCCCGCTTGGCGAACTCGTCCGTGTTGACGATGATCTCGCCGCCACGGGGCACGTCGCCGATGTTGGCCTTGAGGGCGGCCGGGTTCATCGCGACCAGCACGTTCGGGGCGTCGCCCGGGGTCAGGATGTCGTGGTCCGCGAAGTGCAGCTGGAAGGAGGAGACACCCGGCAGCGTGCCGGCGGGGGCCCGGATCTCGGCGGGGAAGTTCGGCAGCGTCGAGAGGTCGTTCCCGAAGGACGCCGTCTCGGAGGTGAACCTGTCACCCGTCAGCTGCATACCGTCACCGGAGTCGCCGGCGAATCGGATGATCACCCGATCGAGTCGCCGGACTTCCTTCTCTTCGCCGTGGCGGGGCGCTGCCGGGACGCTGCGCTGCTCCCCGACCAGGGCCCCACCGGCCTCGCTACTGACCTGGCTGGTCACTGAACTGGACCTCCCTCGCGGCAAGGGTCTCTCCGCCGGAGGCGGGAGAAGGCTCGGAGGACGGTCGGCCGACCGGCCGTCCCGTGGCCCACCCTACGACGGTGAGGGGGGCCTTCCCGGGACTTCTCGCATCGTGGACCTCGTTTTGAGATGCCCCTTTGTCATGGATTGTCACGTTCTGTCGCCCCCCAGTGTCTTCGGGAAAGTCGCGTTCCGCTCGTTCTTCTGTCCTAGGCCCCGCTTGTCGGTATCGGTCCGTGTTGGCCGGATCTCGGCTCGACTATCTGACAGAGTGTCAGGTAATCAGGAGTTCAGGTAGGTCAGCACCGCGAGTACCCGGCGGTGATCCCCGTCACTCGGAGACAGGCCCAGCTTCAGGAAGATGTTGCTGACGTGCTTCTCCACCGCACCGTCGCTCACCACCAGCTGTTTCGCCACCGCCGAGTTCGTCCGGCCCTCGGCCATCAGCCCCAGGACCTCCCGCTCGCGCGGGGTCAGGTTCGCGAGCACGTCCTGCTTACGGCTCCGGCCGAGCAGCTGCTGCACGACCTCCGGGTCCAGCGCGGTACCGCCCCGGGCCACCCGGACCACGGCGTCCACGAACTCGCGTACCTCGGCGACCCGGTCCTTCAGCAGATAGCCCACACCCCGGCTGGAACCGGCGAGCAGCTCGGTGGCGTACTGCTCCTCGACGTACTGCGAAAGGACCAG
This sequence comes from Streptomyces sp. NPDC056222, assembly GCF_042264065.1. Classification (NCBI taxonomy): domain Bacteria; kingdom Bacillati; phylum Actinomycetota; class Actinomycetes; order Kitasatosporales; family Streptomycetaceae; genus Streptomyces; species Streptomyces sp. NPDC056222. The sequence goes on from NZ_JBHJTL010000017.1 coordinate 49,113, forward strand.
GACCCCGAGCCCCGGGTACTCCTTGCGCAGCCGCACCGCGGCCCGTACGCCCTCGTCGGTGTGCGTGGGAGGCATCCGTACGTCCGCCACCACCACGTCGGGCAGCGCGTCCTCACCGGCGAGACCGGCCACGGTCTTCACCAGGGCCTCGCCGTCGCCCACACCGGCGACGACCTCGTGCCCCCGGTCGGTCAGCAGCCGGGTGAGGCCCTCACGGAGCAGCACTGAATCCTCGGCGATGACCACACGCACCCTGTCCGCGACGTCTTCCACGACCCTGAAGCCCCCATGTTCCGATGTTCTTCCGCGATCCCTCCCAGCATCGCAGCAAGAGGGACGCGCCGGGGTGGCCTTGGGTTCAGGGGTGTGTCAGGTGGGGCGGTTGTTACGTCGGAGCGTGTCAGGCGGGGCGCCCGTCGCACGGCCGGCTCAGGTGGGCGGACGACGTACCGGAACGGCTCAGGCCCGCCACGGGAGCTCGGCGGTGATCGTCGTCGGGCCGCCGGCGGGGGAGTCCACCGCCAGGATCCCGTCGACCGCGCCGAGCCGCTCCGTCAGACCGGCGAGACCACTGCCCGCCGTCGCGTCCGCCCCGCCCCGGCCGTCGTCCCTGACCTGCAGCATCATCCGGTTGCCGACCCGCCACACGTCCACCCAGGCGCGCCGGGCGCCGGAGTGCTTGGACACGTTCTGGAGCAGCTCGGACACGGTGAAGTAGGCGATGCCCTCGATCGCGGGCACCGGCCGGGCCGGGAGATCGACCTCCACGGACACCGGGACCGTGCAGCGGGACGCGACCGCCGACAGCGCGGCGTCCAGGCCCCGGTCGGTCAGTACAGCCGGGTGGATGCCCCGCGCCAGGTCCCGCAGCTCCTGCAGCGCGGTCTTCACCTCGCCGTGCGCCTCGTCGACCATCCGCGCCGCGGCCTTCGGGTCCTCGGCCAGCTTCTCCTTCGCCAGACCCAGATCCATGGCGAGCGCGACGAGCCGGGCCTGGGCGCCGTCGTGCAGATCGCGCTCGATGCGGCGCAGATCGGCGGCGGCGTGGTCCACGACCACGCCCCGGTCCGTCTCCAGCTCCGTGACCCTGGTCGCGAGCCGCGACGGGCCGAGCAGCCCGGAGACCATCAGCCGGTCGACGGCAGCCAGCGAACGGATGAGCCACGGCCCGGCGAGCACGAAGAGAAGACCGATCGCACTGGTGACGGCGATCTCGAAGGGCGAGTCCAGGTAGAACGCGTGCGTCCGGTCGCCGTACAGCTGGATGCCGTCCTGGCCGGCGTACACCGGGAAGACCCACTGCCACAGCGGGTAGGTGAAGAGGGCCCAGCCGTACATCCAGAAGGCCACCGAGACCGTGAAGGCGAAGATCGCCCACGGCATGTGGAGGATCGCGTACAGCAGGTGCCGCCAGGACGCGCCGCTCTTCAGCGTCGCCCCCATCCACGACATCGCCCCGCCCGTCCGGCCCCGCGCCGGCTCGGGCGCCGCCACGTCCAGGCCGAGCAGACCGCGCGCCCTGGCCCGCTCCACCGCGCCGAAGCCACGGCACATCGCGAGCGCACCGGCCAGGACGGGGATCCCGAGGAAGGTGATCAGGAGGCCCGCACCGGCTGAGACCAGGGCGATGGAGAGGGAGAAGTAGACGACGCTCAGCGGCAGCCCGAGCACCAGGTAGCCGAACTCGCGCCAGGTGCGGCCCTCGAACGGGGCGCGGATCGCGGCGGGGAGGCGGTGGGAGGCCATCGCTGGTGTCCGTTTCTGCTGGAGGAGGTCGATGTCTTCAAGAGTTCCGGCTCGGCGCGCCCCGGACCATGAGGGAGGTGGGCCTCTGCGGCCGGGGGTTTTCCCTACCTGAAGGCCCGGGGGTGACCGGTGTCCGGCCGAGGCTTTCCCATCCGAGGACGCCCGGGGGCGACACCTGGAAACGCCCGGGGGCGGCGGTGTCCGGCTAGCCGGCCGGGCGGGCGCGCCAGGGGAGCTCGGCCGTGACCGTCGTCGGACCGCCCTCCGGGGAGTCGAGGACGAAGAGCCCGTCGACCGCACCCAGGCGCTCCGCGAGCCCCGCCATCCCCGTACCGCCGTCCAGCCGCGCCCCGCCGCGTCCGTCGTCCCGTACCTGGAGCAGCAGCCGGTCATCCCGGCGCCACACCTCCACGGAGGCGGAACGTGCCTGCGCGTGCTTGGACACGTTCTGGAGCAGCTCGGACACCGTGAAGTAGGCGATGCCCTCGATGGCCTCGGCCGGCCGCTCGGTCAGATCGACGTTCACCTTCACCGGGACGGTGCACCGGGCGGCGATCGAGGAGAGGGCGGCGTTCAGGCCGCGGTCGGTGAGGACCGCCGGGTGGATGCCCCGGGCCAGGTCGCGCAACTCCTGGAGCGCCAGCTTCACCTCGCCGTGCGCCTCGTCGACCATGGAGGCGGCCGCCTCCGGGTCCTCCAGGAGCTTCTCCTTCGCCAGGCCGAGACCCATGGCGAGCGCGACGAGCCGGGCCTGGGCGCCGTCGTGCAGATCGCGCTCGATGCGGCGCAGATCGGCGGCGGCGGTGTCCACGACCACGCCCCGGTCGCTCTCCAGCTCGGCGATCCGCCGCTCCAGCTCGTCGGAGGGCGAGAGCAGACCGCGGACCATGGCCCGGTCCGCGTTGGCGAGCCCCCGGGCGAGGAACGGCAGCACGGGCCAGAGCACGATCAGCGAGACGAGAGTGACGGTGAAGGTCACGATGCCCCAGGGCAGCCGGATGAAGCCGTACAGCAGCGTCCGCCAGGCCACCGGGTCCTTCAGCGCCGTCCACAGCCAGGGGAAGAAGCCGTGCCGGCGGGGGAGCGGGCTGGGCTCCTCCACCCGTACCCCGAGCAGCGCCCGGGCCCTCGCCCGCTCCGCCCTGCCCAGGCCGCGCGCACCGGCGAGACCGAGGGCCAGCAGAGGCAGGCCGATCACCGTGACGGAAAGACCGACACCGATCGCGACCGACGCCACCGTGTACACGAAGCCGACCAGCGCGATCGGCAGATTGGCCAGCAGGAAGGAGACCTCCTTCCAGGTGTGCCGGCCGTAGCCGATGCGGGCGGGCGGCAGCCGGTCGCTGTCAGGGGTATCGGTGTCGACGCTCATGGGCCCAAGCCTGCCGGTCCGGATACCGCGCACGCCATGGGGTACGTGGGTGAAGGGAAGTAGGGATATCCCCACCTGCTCACTCCGTGACACGACCGCTTACGGCCTCTTTAACAGGGCCTAGACTCGCGTGCGTACAGATCGTCGAAACGGTCAGGAAGCGAGGGGTGGACGTGCCGGATCCGACCGTACGGGCGGGACTCGGACTCGCGGCGGACTACTTCCAGTCGTACTCCGTCGTGGGGCTGCTCGCCGTCGTCGGCGTGCTCTTCGTCGCCGTCGCGTTCGGCGCGGGCCGTCTGCTGCGGCCCGTCGTGCCGACGCCGGAGAAGCTGCTGACGTACGAGTGCGGTGTCGACCCGGTGGGGGAGGGCTGGGCGCACACCCAGGTCCGCTACTACGTGTACGCCTTCCTCTACGTGATCTTCGCCGTCGACTCGATCTTCCTCTTCCCGTGGGCGACCGTGTTCGCCGCGCCGGGATACGGCGCGACGACGCTGGTCGAGATGTTCATCTTCCTCGGCTTCCTGGCCGTGGGACTGCTCTACGCGTACAAGAAGGGCGTCCTGACATGGACGTGACCCCGCTCCCCACCCCGAAGCTGGGCCCTCTGGCCCGGCTGGCCCCCGAGCCCATGAAGGTGGTCCTGAACTGGGGCCGCCGCTACAGCCTCTGGGTCTTCAACTTCGGCCTCGCCTGCTGCGCGATCGAGTTCATCGCCGCGTCGATGGCCCGCCACGACTTCATCCGGCTCGGCGTGATCCCCTTCGCGCCCGGCCCGCGCCAGGCCGACCTGATGATCGTCTCCGGCACGGTGACGGACAAGATGGCGCCGGCGGTGAAGCGGCTGTACGAGCAGATGCCCGAGCCCAAGTACGTCATCTCGTTCGGCGCCTGCTCGAACTGCGGCGGGCCCTACTGGGACTCGTACTCGGTGACGAAGGGCGTCGACCAGATCATCCCCGTCGACGTGTACGTCCCGGGCTGCCCGCCGCGTCCGGAGGCGCTGCTCCAGGGGATCCTGAAGCTCCAGGAGAAGATCGCGCGGGAGTCCCTGGCGGCGCGGTACTCGGGTCCGTCGGTGGGCCAGCTGACCAGCGGACTCGTCACCCCGCCGAAGCCGGGCGGTGATGACGAGTGAACGCGAACGCTTACGACTCCCTCCCGGAGGCCGTGACCGAGGTCTTCGGCGAGGAGGCGACGGCTGAGCGGGCGTACGAGCTGCTGACGGTGGACGTTCCCGTCGGCTCGTGGATCGCCGCGCTCGAGATCGCGCGGGACAAGCTGGGCTGCACGTACTTCGACTGGCTGAGCGCGGTCGACGAGCCGGGTGTGGGCTTCCGGGTCTGCGCGCACGTGGTGGCGCTGGAGGGCGGTGCGGTTCGCCGCCTGCTGGTCCGTACGACGGTCCCGCACGCGGCCGCGAGCCTGCCGACGGCCGTCGACATCTACGCGGGTGCGGCGTGGCACGAGCGCGAGACGCACGAGATGTTCGGCGTCGACTTCACGGGCCACCCGCACCTCGTCCCGCTGCTCCTCCCCGAGAACTTCGAGGGCCACCCGCTGCGGAAGGACTTCGTGCTGGCGGCGCGGGTCGCGAAGGCGTGGCCGGGCGCGAAGGAACCGGGCGAGTCCGAACACGGCGGCCCGAAGCGCCGCCAGATGCTTCCCCCGGGTGTTCCGGACCCCAACGACTGGGGCCCCATGAAGGGCCAGCTCCCCCCTGCCCCGGCCCGCCCCGCCCGCGCGGCAGCCGGCGACCGCCCACCCCGCCGCGCCCGTACGGCAGCGGACGGCTCGGCGACCCAGCCGCCGGAGGCCGCCACCCCGCCGGCCGGCCCCGGCACGACCGAAGCTCCCGCCCGTCCCCCGCGCCGCAGCCGCACGGCGGCGGACGGCTCGGCGAGCCAGGCGGCCGAACCGGCGGAGCCGAGCACAGAGCCGGGTCGCCCTCCGCGCCGCAGCCGCACGACGGCGGACGGCTCGGCGAGCCAGGCGGCCGAACCGGTCACGCCGAGCGAGGCGCCCGACAGCCCGGCAAGCCAGGCGCCGGAGGCCGAGCCCGGCACGGCCGCGCCCGCCGCAGGCCCGCGCAGGAGTCGCTCCGCGAGCGAGGGCTCGGCGAGCCGACGCACGGAGGGCGCGCCCTCCGAGGCCGAGACCCCGGCCCAGAAGCCGCCCCGCACCCGGAGCTCGGACGCCCCGTGGCACCACGCCCGCCCGGCGTTCGACGACGAGTCCGGGAAGCCGGCACCGACCCCCGAGGCCGAGCCCACGTCCGAGGCGGTCCCCACCCCCGACCGGGCACAGACGTCCGAGGCGACACCCGCCTCCGAGCCTGCCGAGGGCCCGGCGCCGACCCCTGAGGCGGCACCGGCCCCGGAGGCCGAGCCCACGTCCGAGGCGGTTCCTGCCCCGGACCGGGCACCCGCCCCCGAGGCGACCCCCGGCCCGGAGGCCGAGCCGGCGTCCGAAGCTGCACCCGCCTCCGAGTCTGCCCCGGAGCCGGCGCCGACCCCTGAGGCGGCACCGGCCCCGGAGGCCGAGCCCGCGTCGGAGGCGGTTCCTGCCCCGGACCGGGCACAGGCGCCTGAGGCGACCCGCGGCCCCGAGGCCGAGTCCGCCCCGGAGCCGGCATCGGCCCCCGAGCCGGCACCGGCCCCGGAGGCCGAGCCCACGTCCGAGGCGGTTCCTGCCCCGGACCGGGCACCCGCCCCCGAGGCGGAGCCGCGCCGAGCCGGTGGTGACACCGGGCCGTCCGGTGCGACGGGGGCGACCGGTCCGACCGGTCCGACCGGCCCCACCGGAGCATCCGGCGCCACCGGTGCCACAGACGCATCCGGTGCCACAGACGAAACCGATCCCACCGACCCCACCACCCCCGCCGGAGGCGAACCCGCGTGAACGACGCACTCGACGTCGCCCTCCGGCTGCTCGTCGTCTTCGCCGTGTTCCTCGTGCTGCCCCTCGTCATCGGGCAGACCGAGCACAAAGTCATGGCCCACATGCAGGGCCGCCTCGGGCCCATGTACGCCGGTGGATTCCACGGGTGGGCACAGCTCGTCGCCGACGGGGTCAAGTTCGCGCAGAAGGAGGACGTCGTCCCGGCCAACGCCGACCGGCGGATCTTCCAGCTCGCACCCGCCGTCGCCCTCCTCCCGTACCTCCTCGTCCTCGTAGCCATCCCCATCGGCCCCAGCGAAGGAGCCGTCGGTCAGGTCGTCGACGCCGGCATCTTCTTCGTGCTCGCCGTCATGGGCGTCGGCGTCCTCGGCAGCCTCATGGCCGGCTGGGCGTCGGCCAACAAGTTCTCCCTGCTCGGCGGCCTCCGCACCGCCGCCCAGCTGCTCGCCTACGAGCTCCCGATGCTGCTCACCGCCGCCTCCGTGGCGATGGCCGCCGGCACCGTCTCCCTCCCCGGCATCCTCAACGCCTTCGAGTGGTGGTGGCTGCCCTGGCAGATCGTCGGCGCGATCGTCTTCTTCGTCGCCGGCCTCGCCGAGCTCCAGCGCCCGCCGTTCGACATGCCCATCGCCGACTCCGAGATCATCTTCGGCGCGTACACCGAGTACACCGGCCTCCGCTTCGCGCTCTTCCTGCTCGCCGAGTACGCCGGCATCGTCGTCCTCTGCGGGCTCACCACCGTCCTCTTCCTCGGCGGCTGGCACGGCCCCTTCGGCGCCGACGGCCTCGGCTGGGTCTGGACCCTGCTCAAGACCGCGATCCTCGCGTTCGTCGTCATCTGGCTCCGCGTCAGCTACCCCCGCCTCCGCGAGGACCAGCTCCAGAAGCTCGCCTGGACGACCCTCGTCCCGCTCGCCCTCGCGCAGATCGCGCTCACCGGCATCGTGAAGGTGGCGATCAACTGATGTCCCCGATCCCCGGTTCCGGCCTGGCCAAGGGCCTCGCCGTCACGCTCCGCACGATGACGAAGAAGACCGTCACCGCGCAGTACCCCGACAAGCAGCCCGAACTCCCGCCCCGTACCCGCGGTGTCATCGGGCTCTTCGAGGAGAACTGCACCGTCTGCATGCTCTGCGCCCGCGAGTGCCCCGACTGGTGCATCTACATCGACTCCCACAAGGAGACGGTGCCCGCCGCCACCCCCGGCGGCCGCGAGCGCAGCCGCAACGTGCTCGACCGCTTCGCCATCGACTTCGCCCTCTGCATGTACTGCGGTATCTGCATCGAGGTCTGCCCCTTCGACGCGCTGTTCTGGTCGCCCGAGTTCGAGTACGCGGAGACGGACATCCACGAACTCACCCATGAGCGCGACAAGCTCCGCGAGTGGATGTGGACGGTCCCGGAACCGCCCGCGCTCGACCCGCGCGCCGAGGAGCCCAAGGAGATCGCCGCGGCCCGCAAGGCCGTGGAGAAGGCCGCCGCGGCAGCGGCCGCCCAGGCCGCCCAGGCCGAGGAGGAGCAGCAGTGACCCTCGCCGCCACCGGCCTCGCCGCCGCCAACCCCGGCTTCCTCTCGCCCTCCGGCGTCGAGATCGCCTTCCTCCTCGTCGGCCTCGTCACCCTCGGCGCGGCCGTCGTCACCGTCACCACCCGCCAGCTCGTCCACGCCGCGCTCTGGCTGGTCATGACGCTCGGCGGGCTCGCCGTCGAGTACCTGCTCCTCACCGCCGAGTTCATCGCCTGGGTCCAGGTGCTGATCTACGTCGGTTCCGTCGTCGTCCTTCTTCTCTTCGGCCTCATGCTCACCAAGGCCCCCATCGGCCGCTCCCCGGACGCCGACTCGGGCAACCGCCCCGTCGCCCTCGCGGTCGCGCTCGCCGCGGCCGCCGCGCTCGTCTGGGTGGTCGTCGACGCGTTCCGTACGACCTGGATCGACCTGGACGGACCGGCCCAGGGATCCACCAAGGTGTCCGGCGAGATCCTCTTCCGGCACTGGGTGCTGCCCTTCGAGGCCCTCTCCGTCCTGCTCCTCGCCGCGCTGGTAGGCGCGATCGTCCTGTCCCGCAAGAACGCCAAGGAGGCCCGGGACTGATGCATCTCGCCTACCCCGCCGTCCTCGCCGCTCTGCTCTTCTGCGTCGGCCTCTACGGCGTCCTCGCCCGCCGCAACGCGATCCTGGTCCTGATGTCCGTCGAGCTGATGCTCAACGCCGTCAACCTCAACCTGGTCGCCTTCGACGTCTGGCTCCGTGACGCCCTCCACGCCGGCCAGGCGCTCACCCTCTTCACCATCGCCATCGCCGCCGCCGAGATCGGCATCGGTCTCGCGATCGTCCTGATGGTCTACCGCAACCGCGGCAGCTCGGACGTCGACCGGCTGCGCGACACGGCGGAGGCTCCCTCCGACGACGAGAAGGCCGAGGCCGCCGCGTGACCACCACGACCCTCGCCTGGCTCGTCCCCCTCCTTCCCTTCCTCGGCTCCGCCGCCGGCCTGCTCCTCGGCCGCACCGCGCCCGGCTTCGTCCGGCCCCTCGCCGTGCTGCCCCCGCTGGCCGCCGCGATCCTGGCCGTCATGGTCGCCGTCCGGCAGGGCGGCGGGAAGACGATCGAGGCCTCCACCCAGCTCACCCCCACCGGGTCGGTCCCCATCGACCTGGCGCTGTACATCGACGGCTTCGCCGCCCTCGCCGCCGTGCTCGTCGGCGTCGTCGCCACCTGCGTGCAGATCTACTCGACCGGGTATCTCCGGGACGACCCCCGCTACCCCTCGTACGCCGCGCTCGTCTCCCTCTTCACCTCCGCGATGCTGCTGGTCGTCTACTCCGGCGACCTGATGGTGCTCCTGGTCGGCTGGGAGATCATGGGCATCTGCTCGTACTTCCTCGTCGGCCACTACTGGGAGACCCCCGAGGCGCGGGCGGCCTCCCTCAAGGCCTTCCTGGTCACCAAGCTGGGCGACGTCCCCTTCCTGATCGGCCTCTTCGCGCTCGCCACGGACGCGGGCACCTTCCGCATCGACGGGATCCTCGGCGCCGTCGCGGCCGGCGGGCTCGACCACCCCACCCTCATCGCGCTGCTGCTGCTCGCCGGTGTGGCGGGCAAGTCGGCGCAGTTCCCGCTGCACACCTGGCTCCCCGACGCCATGGCAGGCCCCACCCCCGTATCCGCGCTCATCCACGCGGCGACGATGGTCGCCGCCGGTATCTACTTCGTGGCGCGACTGCTGCCCGTCTTCGCCGAGTCCGCGGCCGCGCTGACCGTGCTCGCCGTCATGGCCGCGGTGACGATGGTCGGCTCGGCGCTCGCCGCACTGGCCCAGGACGACATCAAGCGGGTCCTCGCCTACTCGACCATCGGCCAGCTCGGCTACATGGCGGGCGCCCTGGCGGTCGGCGACCGCGGGGCCGCCGTCTTCCACCTCATCTCGCACGGCGCCTTCAAGGCCCTCCTCTTCCTCGCCGCCGGCGCGATCATCCACGCCGCCGGTACGAACTCGCTCTCGGCCATGTCCCGGATGAGCGGCCTGACCAAGCGGATCCCCGACGCGTACTGGACGATGACCGTCGCCCTCCTCGCGCTCGCCGCCCTGCCGCCGTTCGCCGGCTTCTTCTCCAAGGAAGCCGTCCTCGTGGCCGCCGAGCACACCGCCCTCGGGGACCGCACCGTCGCCCCCGCGGGGGCCGGCTGGACCGTCCTCGTTGCGGGCCTGCTCACCGCGCTCCTCACCGCCGCGTACGCGAGCCGCCTGTGGCTGCTCGCCTTCCGGGGCCGGGGCGCCGAGGCCCCCGACCACGGTCGCCAGCCGCTCGCGATGACCACCGTGCTGTGGGTGCTCGCGATCCCCTCCCTCGGCTTCGGTCTGACCGTCACGTACCTCGACGACTGGTTCGACGGTCACGCCCTCACCCCGACCGTCACCACCGCGGTCCTCGGCACGGGCATCGCCCTCGTCGGCGCCGTCGTCACCTACGCGGTCTGGCGCACCCTCGCCACCAAGGCCCCCGCCTACAAGGGCCCGGCCGGCGAGCCGCTCGCGGCGCACGTCGCCCACCCCGACGCCGAGGCGGGCCAGGTCGAGGCCGAGGCCCTGCACCTGCCGCACCCGGCCGAGGACCCGACCGATCCCGGCCGTGTCCTCCTCGGCCCGCTGCACCGCCACGCGGCCACCGGCTTCCACCTGGACGCCCTCTACACCGCCGCGTTCGTCCGCCCCGTCCTGGCCGCGGCCTCCCTGGTCCGCTTCCTGGACCGTGAGGTCGTCGACACGTACGTGAGCGGCGCGGGCACCGGCACCAAGTGGCTCGGATGGCTCGTCCGCCGCGCCCAGACCGGCAACGTGCAGACCTATCTGAGCGCCCTGCTCGCCGGCTCCGTCGTCCTGGCGATCGCCGCCGTACTCGTCGCCGCCGGAGCGTGAGACGTGATCGATATCAGCGAATCCGTGATGCAGTTCCTTCTTGCGTCGATCGTCGTCGGCCCGCTCGTCGGTGCCGCCGCCGCTCTTCTCCCCGCCCCGCCCGGGTTGAAGGGGAAGTCCCCCGACCAGGCCGTGCTCCGCCACGGCGTGGTCGTCACGGGCGTCGTCCTGATCGCCGCGATCGTCCTCGCGCTCGGCTTCGACCACGACCAGCCGTCGAGGATGCAGGCGAGCACGGACATCACGTGGATCCCCGCACTCGACGTGCGGCTCCACCTCGGTGTCGACGGCATTTCCCTCCCCCTCCTGGTCATGACCGCGCTGCTGACCTTCCTCTGCGCGCTCTACAGCTACTTCAAGATGCCCGGCGGCCCTTCCGCCAAGGGCTTCGTGGCACTGTTCCTCGTCCTCGAGTCCGGCACCCTCGCCACCTTCGCCGTCCTCGACCTGATCCTGTTCTTCCTGGCCTTCGAGATGGTCCTCATCCCGATGTACTTCCTCATCGCCCGCTGGGGCGGCGAGGGCAGGCAGGCGGCCGCCTGGAAGTTCATCCTCTTCACGCTGCTCGGTTCGGTCGTCATGCTGCTCGGCCTGCTCCTCATCGGCGTGAAGGCGGGCACGTTCGACATGGTGGCACTGGCCTCCGACAACGGCCGAGGGCTGACCACGTCCGTGCAGGTCATCGCCGTTCTGGCGATCGGGATCGGGCTCGCGGTGAAGACCCCGATGTGGCCGCTGCACAGCTGGCTCCCGGACGCCCACACGGCCGCCCCGACCGTCGGCTCGGTCCTTCTCGCCGGTGTCCTGCTCAAGATGGGTACGTACGGGTTCGTCCGGATCCTCCTGCCGATCGCCCCGGACGGCATGAAGGTTTTCGCCCCCTACCTCGCCGCCTTCGCCGTCGCCGGCATCATCTACGGATCGCTCGCCTGCCTCGCCCTCGCGAAGCCCGGCAACAAGGGCGACCTCAAGCGCCTGATCGCGTACTCGTCCGTGGGCCACATGGGCTTCGTGCTCCTCGGCATCGCGACCATGACCCCTACCGGAGTCAACGGCGCGCTCTTCGCCAACATCGCCCACGGCCTCATCACCGGCCTGCTCTTCTTCCTGGTCGGCGCGCTCAAGGACCGGTACGGCACCGCCGACCTCGACACCCTCGCGGGCGCCACCGGGGCCGCGCTCTACGGCCGCGCCCCCCGCCTGGGCGGGCTGCTGGCCTTCTCCGCCGTCGCCTCCCTCGGACTGCCCGGCCTCGCCGGCTTCTGGGGCGAGATGCTGGCCCTGTTCGGCGCCTTCGAACCGGCCGAGGGCCTCAGCCGCCCCGCCTTCCTCACCTTCATGGCGATCGGCGCCTTCGGCACCCTGCTCACCGCCGCGTACCTGCTCGTCGTCGTCCGCCGGGTCTGCATGGGCGGCCCCCGCCCGAGCGGAGAGACGGTGATCGCCGACGTCCAGGGGTACGAGTTCGCCGCCTGGACCCCGCTCGTCGCCCTCACCGTCCTCGCCGGCCTGTGGCCCGCGGTCCTCCTCGGCCTCACCGATCCGGCCGTCCAGAAGCTCCTCGCGGGAGGGAACTCGTGACGACCACGACCTTCGTCCAGTCCGTCGACTGGCTCGCGATCGCGCCACCCACCCTCACGGCCGTGGTCGCCCTGGCCGTGCTCGTCGCCGACCTCTTCGTCCCCGCGCGGCACAAGCAGCTCCTCGGCTGGACCGCGATCGCCGGGCTCGTCGCCTCGATCGCCCTGCTGATCCCGCTGCGGGCCGGTGACCGCTCGACGTTCTGCCTCACCACCGAACCGGCCGCGACCGCCGCGTGCAGCTACACCGCCGACCGCTTCACGCTCGTCATCCAGTCCCTGGTGCTCGGTGGGGCCCTGCTCACCGCCCTGCTGTCGCTCTCCGACACCCGCGACAGGCTTCCCGCCGGTGAGTACTGGTTCCTGCTGCTCTCCTCGGCCGCCGGCGCGGCGCTGCTGCCCGCCTCCCGCGACCTCGCGACCCTCGTCGTCGCCCTCGAAGTGGCCTCGCTGCCCGCCTTCGCCCTCGTCGGCCTGCGCCGGGGCGACCGGCAGTCCAGCGAGGCCGCGCTGAAGTTCTTCCTCTCCTCCGTCACCGCGACCGCCGTGACCCTGCTGGGCGTCAGCTTCGTGTACGGCGCGACCGGCACCCTCCACCTGACCGAGCTCGCCCAGCGCCTCGACGACGTCCCCGGTCAGCTGGAGACCCTCGCCCAGGCGGGCGTCGCGCTCACCCTGGTCGGCTTCGCCTTCAAGACGGCCGCCGTCCCCTTCCACTTCTGGGTCCCCGACACCTACGTCGGCGCCCCGCTGCCCGTCGCCGGCTACCTCTCCGTGGTCGGCAAGGCCGTCGGTTTCACCGGCCTCATCCTCGTCACGGTCGTCGCGTTCCCCTCGTACGCCGATGTCTGGGGCCCGGCGCTCGCGGTCCTCGCCGCGCTCACCATGACCATCGGCAACGTGGCCGCGCTGCGGCAGGTCTCCACGCGCGCGTGGAGCGCGGTCCGGCTGCTCGCCTGGTCCTCGGTCGCCCAGGCCGGCTACCTGCTGGTGCCGATCGCCGCCGCCGCGTACTCCAGCGACGACCAGATCGGCGCCACCGTCGCGTACGCCCTGATGTACGCCGTCGTGAACCTCGGTGCCTTCGCGGTGGTCGTCCTGGTCTCCCGTACGCACCCCGAGAACCGGATCTCCGACTACCGCGGCCTCTACGCCGACCGTCCTGTGATCGCCCTCACCCTGGGCTTCTTCCTGCTCAACCTGGCCGGTCTGCCGCCCGGTATCATCGGTCTCTTCGCCAAGGTCACCGTCTTCTCGTCGGCGGTCGACGCGGGCCTCGGCTGGCTGGCCGTGATCATGGGTGTCAACGTCGTGATCGGCCTCTACTACTACTTGCGGTGGACGGCGCTGCTGTTCCGCCCGCCGACGGTGGAAAAGGCCCACGCGCGCGTGCCCGCCCCGATCACCCTGGCGATCGCGGTCGCCGCCGTCGTCGGCGTCGTGCTGTCGGGCTACCCGCAGTTCGCGCTGCGCTTCGCGGCCACCACGCTCTTCTGAGCCGCCGACGCCCCACACCCCCCACAGAGAAAAGCATCAAGGAGCTTCACCCGTGCTGAACGGTTTCAAGGACTTCATAATCCGCGGGAACGTCGTCTCGATGGCCATCGGTCTGGCCGTCGGATCGGCCTTCACCGCCGTCGTGACCGGCTTCAGCAAGGCGTTCATCACCCCGCTGATCGGACTGGCCACCGGCTCCGTCGGCGACTTCAGCGAGGCCCAGTTCACCGTCGGCAAGACGATCTTCCCGTACGGTCTGGCGATCGCCGCCGCCATAGCCTTCGTGATCACCGCCGCGGTGCTCTACTTCATGATCGTCGTCCCCATGGCGAAGGTTCAGGAGCGGTTCGCCAAGGAAGAGGCGGACATCAAGTCGGAGAAGCGCGACTGCCCCCGCTGCTTCACCGAGATCCCGGCCGTCGCCACCCGCTGCGCGCACTGCACCAGCGAGGTCGAGCCCGTCGCCACCGCACTGGTGAAGGCGGGCCTCCCGGCCCAGCGCTGATCACCCGTACGGCCCACAGAGCCCCCGGTGGGGGCAGGGGAACCCGTGCATCCCGCCTGGCGTTGACCAGTACGGGAGGGTCCACTGGACATGGGGGTCCCCCCCGGACGAAGTCTGGGAGGACCACCACACAGCAAAGGGTTCCCCTGCCGCACCACTTGGAGGGCGTACCGTGCACCGCCGGCACAACGGGCTGAGGACCGCCGTACTCCTCGGAGGGCTCTCGGCCCTCATCATCCTCATCGGCAGCTTCTTCGGGCGTACGGGGCTGATCGTCGCGCTGGTCGTGGCGCTCGGCACCAACGCGTACGCCTACTGGAACAGCGACAAGCTGGCCCTGCGCGCCATGCGGGCCCGGCCGGTGAGCGAGTTCGAGGCGCCCGTGCTCTACCGGATGGTGCGCGAGCTCTCCACCCAGGCCCGCCAGCCGATGCCCCGGCTCTACATCTCGCCGACCCAGGCACCGAACGCCTTCGCCACCGGCCGCAACCCCCGCAACGCAGCCGTGTGCTGCACCGAGGGCATCCTGCAGATCCTCGACGAGCGCGAGCTGCGCGGCGTGATCGGCCACGAGCTGAGCCATGTCTACAACCGGGACATCCTGATCTCCTCCGTCGCCGGAGCGCTCGCGTCCGTGATCCTGTTCCTGGTCAACTTCGCCTGGCTGATCCCGATCGGCCGCTCCAGCGACGACGACGGCCCCGGGCTGCTCGGCATGCTGCTGATCATGATCCTCGGCCCGGTCGCCGCCTCGGTCATCCAGCTCGCCATCAGCCGCTCGCGGGAGTACGAGGCGGACGCCTCCGGCGCCCAGCTCACCGGCGATCCGCTGGCCCTCGCGAGCGCCCTGCGCAAGCTCGACGCGGGGACGAAGCAGCTGCCGCTGCCGCCCGAGCCCAAGATCGAGACCGCGAGCCACATGATGATTGCCAACCCGTTCGGAGCGGGCAGGGGTCTATCGAAGATGTTCTCGACGCACCCGCCGATGGCGGAGCGCATCGCCCGACTCGAACAGATGGCAGGTCGTCGCCCATGAAGACAATCCTGAACGTCATTTGGCTGATCCTGTGCGGCTTCTGGATGTTCCTCGGCTACATGGTCGCCGGCATCCTGCTCTGCATCACGATCATCGGAATCCCCTTCGGCCTCGCAGCCTTCCGCATCGGCGTCTACGCCCTCTGGCCCTTCGGCTACACGGTCGTGGACCGGCGGGACGCGGGCGCGCCGTCCTGCGTCGGCAACGTGCTGTGGCTGATCCTCGCGGGCTGGTGGCTCGCGCTCGGCCACATCACCACCGGCATCGTCCTGTGCATCACGATCATCGGCATCCCGCTCGGCATCGCGAACTTCAAGCTGATCCCGGTGTCGCTGCTGCCGCTGGGCAAGGAGATCGTCCGCACGGACGAGCCGTACCCCTACGGGTACCCGACCCACTAGGAGTGCTCGCGTCGCCCCCGACCGACCGCGTACGCGACGGTGCCCACCGCGAGGACCCCGAGCCCGGCGAGCACGGAGGCCGGCGGCAGCGCGAACGCCAGTGCCCCGCACCCCGCCAGGCCCAGCGCGGCGAGCGGCCGGTGCGAGCGGCCCAGCGTCCACGCGGAGGCGTTGGCGATGCCGTAGTAGACGAGCACACCGAAGGACGAGAAGCCGATCGCGCCCCGTACGTCCGTCGTGGCCGCCACCACGGCCACCACCGCCCCCACCGCGAGCTCCGCCCGGTGCGGCACCTGGAAGCGGGGGTGCACGGCGGCGAGCCCGGCCGGCAGACGACCGTCCCGGGCCATCGCCAGAGTCGTACGGGAGACCCCGAGGATCAGCGAGAGCAGTGAGCCCAGCGCGGCGACCGCGGCACCGACCACGACGACGGGCACCAGCCATCCGGCGTCGGCCGCCCGCGCCGCGTCCACGAGCGGGTCGGAGGAAGCCGCCAATGCCTGCGGCCCGAGGACGGCCAGGACGCACACCGCCACCGCCGCGTAGACGGCGAGCGTGATTCCGAGCGCCAGGGGGACCGCCCGGGGGATCGTCCGGGCCGGATCGCGTACCTCCTCGCCGAGCGTGGCGATCCGCGCGTACCCCGCGAACGCGAAGAACAGCAGCCCCGCCGCCTGGAGCACCCCACCGGCCGTCACGTCCTCGTCCAGGGCGAGCCGCCCGAAGTCCCCGGATCCGGAGGCGAAGGACGTCACCACCACCGCCGTCAGGACGGCCAGGACCAGCGCGACGATCACCCGCGTCAGCAGGGCGGACTTCCGCATTCCGCCGTAGTTCACGGCCGTCATCGCCACCACGGCCGCGACCGCCACCGCATGGGCCTGCTCCGGCCAGACGTACGCCCCGACCGTCAGCGCCATCGCCGCGCACGAGGCCGTCTTGCCGACGACGAACGCCCAGCCGGCCAGGTACCCGAAGAACGACCCGAGACGTTCGCGACCGTACACATAGGCGCCGCCGGAGGCCGGATACACGGCGGCCAGCCGGGCCGAGGACATCGCGTTGCAGTACGCGACGAGCGCGGCGAGCCCGAGCGCCGGCAGCAGCCCCGAACCGGCCGCCTCCGCCGCCGGCCCGAGCGCCACGAAGATCCCGGCGCCCACCATCGAGCCCAGCCCGATGACGACGGCGTCGAGGACACCGAGCGAGCGGCGCAGTTCCTGTGTCATGCACGGCACACTACGGCCCGCCGCAACCGTGCCCGCGGCCTCCGCGTCTTCCTCACCATGAACGTCATCAGCTGGATCGTCCTGGGCCTGCTCGCAGGCGTCGTCGCCAAGATCCTGCTCCCGGGCCGCGACCCGGGCGGGCTCATCGGCACGACCCTCATCGGCATAGCCGGCGCCTTCATCGGCGGCTGGATCTCGTCCACGTTCCTGGACCGCCCGATCTCCACCGGCTTCTACGACACGGCCACCTGGCTCTCGGCCATCGGCGGCTCGCTGGTGCTGCTGATCGGGTACCGGATCCTCTTCGGCCACTCCCGCTCACGCTGAGGCCTCGGCGCGCTCAGAGCCCCGTCTCGCGGAGGGTGATGTTCAGTCGCCCCGTCAGCCCGAGGGCCGGATCGGCCGTGCCGGCAAGGACCTTGGGCACGCCGTGGTACGCGAAGCGCGACGGCCCGCCGAAGACGAAGAGATCCCCGGACGCCAACTCGACGTCGGTGTACGGCTTCCCCCGGCTCTCGGTGTTCCCGAACCGGAACACGCAACGGTCACCGAGGCTCAGCGACACCACCGGCGCACCGGACCGCTCCTCCTTGTCCTGGTGCAGTCCCATCCTGGCGCCGGCGTCGGCGTCGTAGAAGTTCACGAGGGCGGTGTCGGGGCGGAAGTCCTGACCTTCCCCGTATGCCTCGATCACCGCCTCGCCCCCCAACTCGCCCAACCAGCCGGGCAGTTCGACATCGATCGTGTCGAGATACCGGTACGGCACCCAGCGCCGCCCGAGGCAGAGCGACCGCACGGACATCACCCCGCCGCCCGGCAGCACGGTGTGCCGGTACGGCACCGGCCCGCGCCCCCACTCCCGGCAGGCGGCCACCAACTCCCGCTGCCGTTCGAGGGAGAGCCACCCGGGAACGTGCACCGCACCGGGGGCCACGACGGCCCGCTCCCGGGCGAACAGCCCGTCCATCACGCCACCAGGGCGCCTTCGAGCCCGAGCAGCCGCTCCTTGCGCTCCAGACCGGCCGCGTACCCGCGCAGACTCCCGTCGGCGCCGATCACCCGGTGGCAGGGCCGGACCACCAGGAGCGGGTTGCGCCCGATCGCGGTACCGACGGCCCGCACCCCGGCCCCCGAGGAACCCACCTGCCGGGCGATGTCCCCGTACGAGACGGTGGAGCCGTAGGGGATCTCCTCCAGGGCGCGCCAGACGCGCCGCTGGAAGTCCGTCCCGCTCTCCGCGAACGGGATGTCGAAGCGGTCGCGGCGGCCGGCGAAGTACTCACCGAGCTGCGCAGCGATCTCCTCGAACGCCTCGGGCGCGTGCCGCCAGCCGTCCTCGACGGCGGCGGCACCCTTCTGCCCGGGCAGCGACAGCGAGACCAGCGCGGTCCGACCGCCCTCGTCGGCGTCCTGCCCGACGAGCAGCATCTCGCCCAGGGGCCCCTCGACGTACGCGTACACCGTCATGGCAGTTCCTCTCCTCGCACTCGCTCCGCGTCCAGTGTGCGAGGTCCGCCACCCCGGAGGCTGGCGGCTTTCGGACACGCAGTTCGTGACTACCGGTAGTTCACGAACTGGATCGCGAAGTCGAAGTCCTTGCCCTTGAGCAGCGCCTGCACGGCCTGCAGGTCGTCCCGGCTCTTCGAGCTGACCCGCAGCTCGTCACCCTGGACCTGCGCCTTGACGCCCTTGGGGCCCTCGTCGCGGATGGCCTTCGCGACCTTCTTGGCGTTCTCCTGGGAGATGCCCTCCTCGATCGTGGCGAAGATCTTGTACTCCTTGCCGGACAGCTGCGGCTCACCGGCGTCCAGCGACTTCAGCGAGATCCCGCGCTTGATCAGCTTGGTCTCGAAGATGTCGAGGATCGCCTTCACGCGCTCCTCGCCGTTGGCCTGCATCAGGATCTTCTCGCCCGACCAGGAGATCGAGGCGTCGGTGCCCTTGAAGTCGTAGCGCTGCGAGATCTCCTTCGCGGCCTGGTTGAGGGCGTTGTCGACCTCCTGCCGCTCGACCTTGGAGACGATGTCGAAACTGGAGTCGGCCATGACGTGTGGCTCCTTGCGTCGAAGACGTTGCGGTTGCGTTGGCGTACGAGGCAAGCCTAGTCATCCGATCACGCCCGATCCGCTGATCAATCGGGTGGCGGAGCACCCCTGAGGATCAGGTATCGTTTACGTCGTTGCCACGGAGCACCGCCGAAAAGCGGCTCCGAGCAGCGACATCCCATGGCGGTGTGCCCGAGTGGCCAATGGGAGCGGACTGTAAATCCGTCGGCTTAGCCTACCCAGGTTCGAATCCTGGCGCCGCCACGCGATAAGAACGGCCCCTGATCTGCGGAAACGCGATCAGGGGCCGTTCTGCTGTGCCCGCTCGCGGGGCATGGCCGTCTCGCCCTGTCTCGCCGAATCCCGCTCCCTTCCGGCGTCTTTGGACGACATGTGGACGAGGCTCGGGGCGCCACCTGCTGACACCGGCCGATCTGTGGTTCAGGCGGTGGACGGTCCGCGCGGTCCGGTCGAGGCGGGCGGAGATCTTGGCGTTGGCCGCGTACTCGCCGTCCTCCCGTGTCGACGAGAACCGAACCGGCCTTGCCCGAGGGTCTCCCGGGCCGGGCGGCGGCCGCGAATCGCGAGCGCCCGACGGGCCCATCCGGCCCTGCTCCGCCTGACGGGCCGTAGGGGCTGTTGGCGGTGCCGGGGGTGATTCCGGGCGAAAAGGCCAGGTCACGGAGGTCGCACCGGTGTTGTCGGCCCGCAGGGCGCCGTTCCGGACACCCGCTGGAGTCACCGATCCGGTGAATTAGGGCGACACACCGCAGACAGTCACGGATTGTGGCTATATAGCTACTATCGGCAATCTTCATTTCATCTGACCATCACGGCAGACCAGCACCCGGAGGCTGCATTGGGGACGCTGAACAAGATCGAACAGCGCTTCGAGACCTTGGTCAACGGAACCTTCGCCAAGGTTTTCAAATCTGCGGTCCAGCCCATGGAGTTCATCGGCGCTCTCAGGCGTGAGTGCGACATAAACGCCAGGATCTGGCATCGGGACTGCTTCATCGCGCCCAACGGCTTCATCGTCGAACTCAGTCCGAACGATCACGAACTGCAGAGTGCGTGCCTGGTCATGCTCGGTGAGGGCCTGGTCCTGAAGCTGCGCGAGTACGCCGATCAGCAGGGCTATTCGTTCGTAGGGCCGCTGAAGGTGCAGCTGCAGCGCACGGAGAACCTGAAGCCCGGACGGTTCCGCGTGCGCAGCCGACTTGAGGTCCCGCCCGAGGTCCAGCGCGCTCTGCAGGCCCATCAGCAGTACCGCGCCACGTATGCGCCGTCGGCCGGGCTCGGCAACGGCGGGACCCCGTCCTGGCATGCGTCCCCGCCCACCCCGCGCGGGGACAAACAGGTCCTGACGGTGGAGCAGTTCGTGTCCTTCGGCCTGACGTTCGCCCGGGACGGCACGCTCGTCCGCGCCGACCCGCCGGGCCCTCTCGCCACGCCGCCCGGGGCACCGCGCCTCCTGGAGCCCGTGGTGGATCGCGCGGGTGTGGCTGTTCTGTCCCGGTCCGGTCGGTCCGAGCCTCGGATCAGGAGGCTGGCCGAGGGGATACCCCCGGTCGCTCCCGTTCCCCTCGGCGGTCCGCCCGAGGCAGACGCCTCACGTCATCGGTTCGGCAAGCAGACCCAACCGCCGGCCGGCGAGTACCGCAGTCGTCACCCCGCCCCAGCACCCGACGGAATTCTCACGCAGTCGAAAGGACCCACCGTGACCAACGTTCGCGACACCTCTGTCGACGGTCCCGCAGCCGACAGGAGACGAAAGGCCTCCGACGGCCCCGACCTCCGCCCGCCCGCCGCCGGCGAGCCCGGCGACGCCGAGTCGACGGAACCCGCGACCAGCATGCGGGGCGCTTACGAGACCTCACCGCCGCGCGGCGCGGCGGAGCACTACCCCTCGGCGCCCGCCGCGCACGGCCTCGGCGCAGAGCAGCCGCTGCCCCCTTCCTACGGCAACCGGGGGCACATGCCGCACGGTGCCCCCGGAGCGCGGGCGCCCTACAGCCCGTCGGCTCACCAGAGTCCGGCGCCCTGGCAGTCACCGGACCGGGGTGGCCGCGGCGGCGGGTCCCTGGGTCGCAGTGCCGCGGTCGAGCTCTCCTCCGACCGTTTGCTGCGCACTCGGACCACCGAACGTCCCAGCATCAGTCGGTTGCGATTCGCCGGCAGGAGCGTGGAGCGGGAGCGTCAGCAGAAGCTGGCCATCCTCCGCACTCCGGTGACGCAGTGCCACAAGATCGCCGTCATCAGCCTCAAGGGCGGAGTCGGTAAGACGACCACCACGACTGCCCTGGGCGCGACTCTCGCCAGCGAGCGCCAGGACCGGGTCGTCGCGATCGACGCCAATCCGGATGCGGGAACGCTCAGTCGACGCGTGCGCTGCGAGACCGGCGCCACCATTCGCGACCTCGTGGCCGAGCTCCCGAACATCGACAACTACATGGCCGTACGGCGCTTCACCTCCCAGTCCCCGAGCGGACTGGAGATCCTCGCGAACGAGGCGGACCCCGCGCTTTCCACCGCGTTCGACGAGGAGGACTACCGAAAGGTGGTCGGCTGCCTCGGACAGCACTATCCGATCGTCCTGACGGACTCCGGAACCGGCCTGCTGCACAGCGCCATGCGGGGCATCCTGGATTTCGCGGACCAGCTGATCGTGATCGCCACGCCCAGCGTGGACGGCGCCACCAGCGCCAGCACAACCCTGGACTGGCTCAGCGCGCACAACTACGACGACCTCGTCCAGCGGAGCATCACCGTGATCTCCGAGACCCGCAAGAAGAGCAAGATGGTGCGGGTCAATGACGTCGTGGACCACTTCCGCGCCCGGTGCCGGGGCGTGGTGCTGATTCCGTTCGACGAGCACCTCGCCACGGGCGCGGAAGTCGATCTGGAGCAGATGAAGCCACGGACCCGTCAGGCCTACTTCGAGCTGGCGACGCTGGTGGCCGCGGACTTCCCCCGCACCCAGCCCGAGGCTACGAGCTGGGGCGCCTCCTACCCCCACTCGGGATACAACGAGGCCAGCATGTTCGCCACCCCCGCATGGGGCTGATCCGATACCGGAGCAGGGTTCACGACGACGCGGCGTCGGCCACCGAGATGGCCGGCGCCGCCACTCGGCTGCACGGCGCTCGACCCTTCGCGACGGCGTGTAGACGCTCGGTGCGGTGACGCGCGCCCCGGTGGATGGTGACGCCGCCGTACGGTCGAGGCGGGCCGGGCGCCTGCGGACGGCGCAACATCTCGACCGTCATGGCCCGTTTGCAGCGGTCCGTGGGCGACACCTGTACGGAGCCAGGCACTTGTCGCGCATGTGGTGCTGCGTACCAGGTCGGCGCGGGTCTGCAGGCCGAAGGTCCCCGGTGTTCGCACCGGGGACCTTCTTCCTTGTTCCGGGGGTCAGTTGCCCGCCATGTCCTTCACCGCCACAGCGACCGGCGTCGAGCCGCTGATCAGTTCCAGGGTCAGGCCCGCCGTCGCCGGGGTGTCCAGGAGTTCGGCGAGGACCGCCGCCACGTCGTCGCGGGAGACCGGGCCGCGGCCCGTCGCCGCGCCCAGGTGGACGAGGCCTTTGCCCGCGTCGTTCGTCAGTGAGCCGGGGCGCAGGATCGTCCAGTCCAGGCCCTCGCGGGCGCGCACGGAGTCGTCCGCCGCGCCCTTGGCGCGCAGGTAGATGTCGAAGACCTCGTCGCCCGGATGGGCGGAGTCGGCGCCCATGGACGAGACGACGATGTACCGGCGTACGCCCGCCCGTTCCGCCGCGTCGGCGAACAGGACCGCCGCCGCGCGGTCCACCGTGTCCTTGCGGGCGGTGCCGCTGCCCGGGCCCGCGCCCGCCGCGAAGACCGCCGCGTCGGCGCCCTGAAGGACCGCCGCGACCATCTCCACCGTGGCCGACTCCAGGTCCAGCACGACCGGTTCTGCTCCGGCCGCGCGCAGGTCGTCGGCCTGCTCCGGATTGCGGATGAGCCCCGCCGCCTCATGCCCCGCCGCCGCGAGCAGGCGCTCCAGGCGCAGGGCGATCTGACCGTGTCCTCCAGCGATGACAATGCGCATACTCACGACCGTACGACGGGACCGGCCGGAGGGCTTCCCGGCTCGGGACGTTCCGGGCGGGCGGCCTGGCGCGGCAGGTCGAGCGCCGCCGCCGAGTCGCAGTACTCGCGTACGGCGCTGGTCCGCGCCACCACGCGGCCCCGGTGAACCACGATCCTGCTGTACGCCAGGGACAGCACGCCCGAGAGGCGCTCACCGCGCACCGCGAGCAGCTCGGCCGGGAACCCGGCCTCCACCCGTACCTCGGGGAGTCCCATCGCGGTACGGGCCGTCGCGCTCACCGCCCCGTAGGCGTCCTCGGCCGGCAGTCCGCCCAGCGAGGCCAGCAGATACGCGGCCTCCAGCGGATCCCCGCGCCCCACCGGGTTGGAGACGTCCCGCAGTGCCCCGCCGCCCGCCGCGAGCCGTACGCCCGCCGCCCGCAGCAGCCGGACCGGCGCCGCGCCGCGCAGTTCGGTCGCGCCGCAGCCGCCCTGCGGGAGACAGACCACCGTCACCCCGGCCGCGGCCAGTTGGTCGGCGGCCCGTCGCGCCACCTCCGACGGCAGCCGGGACAGGCCGGCGCACGGGCCGATCGTCACTCCCGGCCGCAGTCCGCCCGCCATGGCCGCCAGCCGGGCGAGCCGCGCCGGATCGTCACCGTCGGTGTGCAGGTCGACCGGGCAGCCCTGCTCCGCCGCCACCTCCAGGACCGCCTCCACGTACCCGGCCGGGTCGGGGTCGAGGTCGGGGCAGCCGCCCACCACGCCCGCGCCCATCTTCACGGCGTCCCGCAGCATCGCGAGCCCGTCCGTGCCCGCCGCTCCCGTGAGCAGCCGGGGCACCGCGACCGTCGTGAGGTCGGTCAGGCCGCGCAGCGACCGCCGCGCCTGGAGGACCGCCTCGAGGGTTCCCAGGCCCTGTACGTCGCCGATCCGGACGTGCGCGCGCAGCGCGGTGGCGCCGTGGCCGAGTTGCAGCAGCGCGGCCTCGGTGGCCCGCCGCTGCACCTCCTCGGGGGCGTACGAGGCGGGGCCGGGGGAGTCGGCGCTGAGCGCGGTGTCGGAGTGGGCGTGCGGTTCCGCGGGGGCGGGGAGCAGGAGATAGCCGGAGAGGTCCACGCGGGCGCCGAGGGCGGTGAGGCTGCCGGCCGTGCCGACGGCCTCGATCCGGCCCCCGCCCATCCGGACGTCGACCGTCCGTCCGTCGGTGAGGCGGGCGTTGGAGAGCAGGAGCGAGGTGGAGTCGGCGGTGGCGGCGGCCCAGTCGTCGGGCGGCTGGGGCTGCTTGCTGTCGGCTGACATCGGGCTCCTCAAGGCTCCTCAAAGTTCCAGCTCAAGAACAAGATCACGCAGCGTGGGGCCGAGCCTAGGGGCGCTCCGGCCGCCCTTCGAGGAGGAGCGCAATAGTCGTACTGATGAGGCCACGTGTGGCCTACGGGACGGGGGAGGAGACCGCGCGCGTGGGCGCGTGGAGGGAGGGCACGAAACGGATTTGGGCGATCGGCGGAGGACCGTGTAATGTCTTCATCGCTCGCCCCAATAGCTCAGTCGGTAGAGCGTCTCCATGGTAAGGAGAAGGTCTACGGTTCGATTCCGTATTGGGGCTCTGGTGAGAGGGAACCCGCCTTCGGGCGGGATCCGGATCATCAAAGCGGTGTAGCTCAGTCGGTAGAGCAAGCGGCTCATAATCGCTGTGTCACCGGTTCAAGTCCGGTCACCGCTACACACAGTAGCCGATTGTGGGGTCGGTCCTTCGATCGGCTACTCTTTTATGCGTTCATCCGTCCATCCGTCCGTCCAAGGAGCACTCACGTGGCTGCCACCGACGTCCGCCCGAAGATCACGCTGGCCTGCGTGGAGTGCAAGGAGCGGAACTACATCACCAAGAAGAACCGGCGTAACAACCCGGACCGTCTTGAGATGAAGAAGCACTGCCCTCGCTGCAACTCGCACACGGCGCACCGCGAGACGCGCTAATCAGGCTCGTACACGAGGCCGTCCCCACCAGGGGGCGGCCTCGTGTCGTTTGTCGGCAACAAATCCAGGAGGTATCGAGTCCATGGCGCTCGACCAGTCCTTCGTGGGCCGGACCTATCCGCCCACCGCGGCTTACGAGGTCGGCCGCGAAAAGATCCGCGAGTTCGCCGAGGCGATCGGCGACGCGAATCCGGCCTACGTCGACCAGGAAGCGGCTAAGACGCTCGGTCACCCCGATGTGATCGCTCCGCCGACTTTTGTGTTCGCGATCACTTTCAAGGCCGCGGGGCAGGTCGTCGAGGACCCGCAGCTGGGCCTGGACTACAGCCGTGTCGTGCACGGCGACCAGAAGTTCGCGTACACCCGGCCGGTGCGGGCGGGTGACCGGCTCTCGGTCACCTCGACCATCGAGGCGATCAAGTCGATGGCCGGCAACGACATCCTGGACATCCGCGGTGAGGTCCACGACGAGACCGGCGAGCACGTCGTGACCGCGTGGACCAAGCTCGTGTCCCGCGCCCCCGAGGAGGCCTGAGGATGACCGCGAAGATCGCTTACGACGAGGTCGAGGTCGGCACGGAGCTGCCGGCGCAGTCCTTCCCGGTGACGCGCGCCACGCTGGTGCGCTACGCCGGTGCCTCCGGTGACTTCAACCCGATCCACTGGAACGAGAAGTTCGCGGTCGGCGTCGGCCTGCCGGACGTCATCGCGCACGGCATGTTCACCATGGCCGAGGCGATCCGCGTCGTGACCGACTGGGCCGGCGACCCGGCGGCCGTCGTCGAGTACGGCGTGCGCTTCACCAAGCCGGTGGTCGTGCCCAACGACGACGACGGCGCCCTGATCGAGGTCGGCGCCAAGGTGGCGGCGAAGCTGGACGACAACCAGGTCCGGGTGGACCTGACCGCGATGTCGGCGGGCCAGAAGGTTCTGGGCATGTCCCGGGCCGTGGTCAGGCTCGCGTAGCGGTACTGATTGCCAGGAGGGGGCGGCCGCGGAAGCGGTCGCCCCCGATCCTGCTTGGATCGGGTTCCAGCGCCCTCTTGACCAAGTTAGTGATTGAGTACTAACTTAGTCACATGGTCAGGATGAGTGCGGAGGAGCGGCGCGAGAGCGTCATCCGTGCGGCGATGAGGGAATTCGCCCGCGGTGGCTACCACGGCACCTCCACGGAGGCGATCGCCAAGCGTGTCGGCGTCTCGCAGCCGTACCTGTTCCGGCTCTTCCCCGGAAAGAAGGCCATCTTCCTGGCGGCGTCCGAGCGCTGCCTGGAGGACACCCGGCGGGTCTTCCGGGAGGCCGCCGAGGGGCTGACGGGGGAGGAGGCCCTGCATGCCATGGCCAACGCCTACACCCGGCTCATCGCCGAGCAGCCGGACCGGCTCCTGATGCAGATGCAGGTGTACGTCGCGGTGGCCGCCGCGGAGGAGGCCGGCGACCACGAGTTCGGCGAGGCCGTCCGGGCCGGCTGGATGGAGCTCTGGGAGACCGTCCACCTGCCGCTCGGTGCGGACGTCGGCGAGACCACGACCTTCCTGGCGTACGGCATGCTCATCAACACCCTCGTCGCCATGGGATTTCCGCCGGAGCACCGGGTCTGGGAGGGGTTCTATCCCTCCGCCCGTCGCCTCGGCCGTCTGGAGAAGTAGCGCCATCCGGTGTGATGTGTGCCGGCTTTTCATGATCGCGAAAGTTAGTCATCAATAACTAACCCGAGACTTGAGGGGCAGTAATGAACCAGCCAGCAGCCCGCCGCGGTTCCGCCGCCTGGGCCCTCGTCATCACCAGCGTCGCCGGCTTCATGGCGGCCCTCGACAACCTCGTCGTCACCACCGCCCTGCCCTCGATCCGCGAGGACCTCGGAGGGGCGCTGCACGACCTCGAATGGACGGTGAGCGCGTACACCCTCACCTTCGCCGTCCTGCTGATGTTCGGCGCGGCTCTCGGAGACCGCTTCGGCCGCCGCCGGCTCTTCGTCGTCGGACTCGCCGTCTTCACCGGCGCCTCCGCCGCGGCCGCGCTCGCCCCCGGCATCGACGCGCTGATCGCCGCGCGCGCCGTCCAGGGCGTCGGCGCCGCGATCATGATGCCGCTCACCCTCACGCTGCTCACCGCGGCCGTCCCGGCCGCCAAGCGAGGGATGGCGTTCGGCATCTGGGGCGCCGTCAACGGCCTCGCCGTCGCCTCCGGCCCGCTCATCGGCGGCACCCTCACGGAGCACATCTCCTGGCAGTGGATCTTCTGGCTGAACGTTCCGCTCGGCCTCGCGCTGCTGCCGCTCGCCCGGCTGCGCCTTGCCGAGTCGCACGGCACCGGAGCCCGCCTCGACCTCACCGGCACGCTCCTCGCCAGCGGCGGTCTGTTCGGCATCGTGTACGGGCTGATCCGCGGCCCGATCGACGGCTGGACCTCCATGACCGTCCTCACCGGGCTGATCGCCGGCGCCGCGCTCATCGGCGGATTCATCCACCACGGCATCCACGCCAAGGCGCCGATGCTGCCCATGCGGCTCTTCCGCAACCGCGCCTTCTCCGGCATCAACGCGGCAAGCCTGCTGATGTTCCTCGGTATGTTCGGCTCGATCTTCCTGCTCAGCCAGTACATGCAGGGCGTTCTCGGCTACTCGCCGACCGAGGCGGGACTGAGGATGCTGCCCTGGACCGGAATGCCGATGATCGTCGCGCCGCTCGCGGGCGCGCTCTCCGACCGGATCGGCGGCCGCCCGGTCGTCGCCGCGGGCCTCGCCCTCCAGGCGCTCGGTCTCGCCTGGTTCGCGCTGGTCCTGACCCCCGACGCCTCGTACGCCGTCCAGCTCCCCGCCCTCGTCGTGAGCGGCATCGGCATGGCGCTGTACTTCGCCCCGGCGGCCAACCTCGTCATGTCCAGCGTCCGCCCGTCCGAGCAGGGCATCGCGTCCGGCGCCAACAACGCGCTGCGTGAGGTCGGCGGTGCGCTCGGCGTCGCGGTCATGGCCTCCATCTTCGCCGCGCAGGGCGGATACGAGTCCGGCCAGAGCTTCGTCGACGGCCTGGTACCCGCGCTCTGGGTCGGCGCCGGGATGGTGGCCCTGGGGGCGCTGGCCTCCCTCTTCATCCCGAGGCACCGGGCGATGTCGGCGACCCAGGCGAAGGACTCCGAGGAGCGCCCCCTCGCCGCGGTGTGACCGACGCGGCGCCGCGCCGCCCGGCGGACCGCATCCCCCCACGGGTGGGAGGGGTGTGGGGCAGGGTCGGCGCCGCCAGGCCGGACGCCGCCGGGAGACCCGGCGACGTCCGGCCTTCGGCGCGTCGGTGGAGGTCTTCGGCGGGTCGCCGGGTCGAGCCTTCCGCCGGGTCGGCCCCGGCGGGGCCGGGGCGGCGGCCCGGCCCCGCATCGCACGCGGAACGAGCCCGTACTCTTGAGCGCGTGCAGGAACTCCACGACGCCCCCCTCGCCCCCCTGACCACCTTCCGGCTCGGCGGTCCCGCGGCTCGGCTCGTCACGGCCACGACCGACGACGAGGTGATCGCCGCCGTCCGCGAGGCGGACGCCACCGGCACCCCGCTGCTGGTCATCGGCGGCGGATCCAACCTGGTCATCGGGGACAAGGGCTTCGACGGCACCGCCCTGCGCATCGCGACCAAGGGGTTCGCCCTCGACGGGACGAAGCTGGAGCTGGCCGCCGGCGAGGTCTGGACCGACGCCGTGGCGCGCACCGTCGAGGCCGGGCTCGCCGGGATCGAGTGCCTGGCCGGCATCCCCGGCTCGGCCGGCGCGACCCCGATCCAGAACGTCGGCGCGTACGGCCAGGAGGTTTCCGCCACCATCACCGAGGTCGTCGCCTACGACCGCCGGGCCGACGAGACGGTCACCCTCACCAACGCCGAGTGCGCCTTCTCGTACCGCCACAGCCGCTTCAAGGGCGATCCCGACCGGTACGTCGTGCTGCGTGTCCGCTTCGAGCTGGAGGAGGCGGCGGGGCTCTCCGCGCCGATCAAGTACGCCGAGACCGCCCGCGCCCTCGGCGTCGAGGCCGGCGACCGCGTCCCGCTCGCGCAGGCCCGGGAGACCGTCCTGAAGCTGCGGGCCGGGAAGGGCATGGTCCTGGACGCCGACGACCACGACACCTGGTCGGCCGGCTCCTTCTTCACCAACCCGATCCTGACCCCGGGGGAGTACGAGACCTTCCTCGCCCGGGTGACCGTGCGGCTCGGCGCGGACGTGACCCCGCCGGCCTTCCCCGCGGGGGACGACGGCGCGGTCAAGACCTCGGCGGCCTGGCTGATCGACAAGGCCGGCTTCACCAAGGGGTACGGCTCCGGACCCGCCCGTATCTCCACCAAGCACACCCTCGCCCTCACCAACCGCGGCGAGGCCACCACCGAGGACCTCCTCGCGCTCGCCCGCGAGGTCGTCGCCGGCGTCCGGGACGTCTTCGGGATCACGCTCGTCAACGAGCCGGTGACGGTCGGCGTCAGCATCTGAGCATTCCGTGGAACCCTCCGGGTTCCCCAGGTTGTCGAGTGGGTGACAGGCTCCCGGGAAGCGGGGGCCGCACGCTCGTCGAGGGGGAACGGTGGAGGGGACGGGCCCACCGGATTTCGCCGCGTTCGCGGAGTCGGCGTACGCCTCGCTGCTGCGCACCGCCCGGCTGCTGACCGGTGATCCGCACGCGGCCGAGGACCTCGTCCAGGCCGCGCTGGTCAGGGTCTATCTGCGGTGGGGCGGCTCGGCCCGCTGGGACTCGCCCCAGGCGTACGCCCGCAAGGTCGTCGTCAATCTCTACGCGACCTGGCGCCGCCGCCGCTGGCACACCGAGGTCGTACGCCCCGGGAGCGACAGCGCGCCGGACACCCATGACATGGCCGGTGGTGCCGACGCGCGCCTCGAACTGGCCCGTGCGCTCGCCGCACTGCCCCGCGCGCAGCGCGCGGTGGTGGTGCTCCGCTTCTACGAGGACCTGTCCGTGGAACAGACGGCCGAGCTGCTCGGCTGCTCGCCCGGGACGGTCAAGAGCCGGACCAACAGGGCCTTGGAACGGCTGCGCGCCGGGGGCGCGCTCGCCGGATACGCGGGAAGGGGCGCGTGATGGACGACGCCGAGAACTCCGTCTCCGACAAATCCGTCTCCGAGACCTCCGTCTCCGAGGATTCGCTCTCCCCGGACCTGCTCTCCGAGGACTCCCTGAGGAGTGGGCTGCGCGATCTGGCCGCCGACGGGGGCGCGGGGCCGGCGCCCGTCGCCGCGGTCGTGGGGCGTGGGCGGCGGATCCGACACGTGCGGCGCTCGCTCGCCGCCGGCGCTGCGACGCTCGTGGTGGCCGGCGGCTCGGTCCTGGGCGTCCGCTGGGCGGAGCCGTCGCCGCCGGTGCTGCCCTCGGGCCCGACCGCCGGGCCGGCCACGCCCGCGTATCCGTACGAGGGGAAGTACCGGCCCCAGCCGCCCTCCGGAGCCGACGACCCGCTGGACACCGGCCCTCGCGTGCCGGTGGAGGACGTCCGCTACCGCTACGACCTGTCCGCCGTCTGCGACCTGCGGTACGCAGTCTTCGGCGGGCGGGTGTGGGAGCGGGACGACGGCGGATCGTCGGCGACGGTGAGGTGGGCGGCGGACCGTATGCGGGGCTACATGAGCTGGACGGACGGCCGCCACTCCCGCTCCGAGCCGGACACGGCGGTCTTCGAGACGGACACGCCCACCGCCCTGCCCACGCTCCGCTTCCGCCCGCTGGCCGGGCCGGCGCCGGAGTGTCTCGGGCGGGAGCCCGAGCGGCGGTACGGCGAGGCTCCGGCCGCCACGCTCGGCCCCGACCGGCCGGTCCGGGGCGTCCGCTACCCGTACGACATGACCAAGGAGTGCGGGATGCGCTACGCGGTCTTCGGGGGGCGGTTGTGGCGGGCCGACGGCGAGGGAAGGACGGAGACGATCGTCGACTGGGTGAACGACCTTCCGCTGGCGACCTTCATGACCCTGACCTCGGAGCGGACCGCCGTCCTCGAGTTGCCGGGCCCGTGGCCGGGCCGGCCGGGCGACAGCCCGCGGACGACCACGTACCGGCCGGTGGAGGCTCGGGGCGACGACTGCGCGTAGCCGTGCGCTGCTCGGACGTCCGATGGACGCGGCCGGCCCGCGGCGTCCGCCGCCCCCGGTCGTCACCGCTCCGACTCAATACGCCACCCCCACGCCCTGCTTCACCGTCGCCGGGTCGTTGATCATCGCCAGCATGGCGTGGGCGACGTCGGCGCGGGCCAGGGAGCGGCCGCGGGGCGGGTTGCCGCCGACGACCGAGCGGTAGCGGCCGGTGAGCGGCTTGTTCGTCAGCTTGGGCGGGCGTACGGACGTCCAGTCCGTGGCGCTCGCCGCCAGGTCGCGCTCCATCACACGAAGGTCGTCGTAGATGTCCTTCAGGGCGGAGTTGACGATCGCGAGCACCGCCTTGTCGAGGACGGTCTGTCCGTCCGGAGTGGGGCCGAGCGGGGCGGCGCTGACCACCAGCAGACGCCGGACGCCTTCCGCGTCCATGGCGGCGAGGACCGAGCGGGTCAGCTTCGCGGCGACACCGGCGTCCGCGCGGCGGCGTGCGCCGAGGCCGGACAGTACGGCGTCCTTGCCCGTGACGGCTCCGCGCAGGGAGTCGGGGTCCCTGAGGTCGGCCCGGTGGACCTCCAGCCGCTCGCCGGTGACCGTGAACCGTGCCGGATCCCGTACCACCGCCGTGACCTCGTGGCCCGAGGCCAGTCCCTGACGGACGATCTCCTGGCCGATGCCACCGGTCGCACCGAAGACTGTGAGCTTCATGGCGCACCCTCCTTTGGGGTGGGTAAGTGTTCACTCACCCCTAGAGTGAGTGTGTACTCACCCTTACGTCAAGCCAGTTGGAGCAGCCATGGAGAAGAAGCCCACCCGGGAACGGATCCTCGACGCGGCGCACGAGCTGTGGACCACCGTGGGCCTCGCCCGTACGACCACCAAGGAGATCGCGCGGGGCGCCGGCTGCTCGGAGGCGGCGCTCTACAAGTACTTCGCGGCCAAGGAGGAGCTCTTCGTCGCCGTCCTGACCGAACGTCTCCCCAAGCTGGCACCGCTGCTCGAATCGCTGGCCGCCGAGCCGGGCGGACGCACGGTCGAGGAGAACCTCACCGAGATCGCCCGCCAGGCGGCCCTCTTCTACGCCGAGAGCTTCCCGATCGCCGCCTCCCTCTACGCCGAGACCCGGCTCAAGGCCCGCCACGACGCGTCGATGCGGCGGCTCGACGCCGGGCCGCACCGCCCCCTGGAGAGTCTCGACGCCTACCTGCGCGCCGAACAGGCGGCGGGCCGCGTCGACGCGGGCGCCGACACCTTCGCGGCGGCGTCCTTGCTGCTCGGCGCGTGCTCCCAGCGGGCCTTCGCCTACGACGCGAAGGTCGGCAAGGAGCCGCCGCAGGACCTCGACACGTTCGCGACGTCGATCGCCCGCACCCTGGTGGCCGGGATCGCCGTACGGAAATGACGTTGCGGCCACCACCGAGCCCCGGACACGCTGACCGCATGCGTCTCAAGTGCCGCGAATTCAGGCCCCGCACGGGGCCGCACGCGTACCGGATCGTCCAGCCCTGGCACCCGCTCCGGCACACCACGCTCAACGACCCGCTCGGCGAAGGCTGGGGCTACCTTCTCGGCGACCACGACGGGCTCTCCCGGCTCGCCGCGCTCTTCTCCTTCGCCGCCTTCTCCCGGCACACGATCGTCCACGTGCCGCTGCGCGAGAGCCTCCCCAGGACCTACGCCCCGGGAACGCCCGTCGATCTCGTCCTCGCCCATGGCACACCTGGCCTGCGCCCCTCCGCGTGGCCGCAGCTGCGCGCCCGGCTCCGCACGGGCGGCACCCCACTGACCATCCACACGGACGAGTCCCGCACCGCCGCGCACGCGGCCGCCTGGGAGGCGGAGTGGGAACGGCGTCACTGGCGGGCGAGCGAATGGCTGCGCCCCGCCGTCCACGCCCGCACGCTCTTCCTCTTCGGCGGTCGCGACGTCTTCTCCGCCGCCGCCACCACCTTCGAGGCAGCGGCCGGCTTCGGCCCGCTGCACAAGCGCGCCCGCCAGGGGCACGACGCCCTGACCGGCTCGCTCACCCCGCTCCTGGAGCCGAGCTCCGACGGCCGGTGGGACCGCGCCGAGCTCGACATCGGCTTCCAGGCCCACCCGCCCCTGCACCGCTTCACGCCGCCGGGGCGGCCAGCCAGTCGTCGATGCCGGACAGCAGCTTCCGGCTGACGTCCTCCGGGGCCGCCGAGCCGCGGATCGACTGGCGGGCCAGTTCGGCCAGTTCCGCGTCGGTGAAGGCGTGGTGGCGGCGGGCGATCTCGTACTGGGCGGCGAGACGCGATCCGAAGAGCAGCGGGTCGTCGGCGCCCAGCGCCATCGGGACCCCCGCCTCGAAGAGCGTGCGCAGCGGCACGTCCTCGTGCTTCTCGTAGACCCCGAGGGCCACATTGGACGCAGGGCAGACCTCGCAGGTCACCCCCTTCTCGGCGAGCTTGCGCAGCACCCGAGGGTCCTCCGCCGCCCGCACCCCGTGGCCCACCCGCGCCGCCCGGAGATCGTCCAGACAGTCCCGCACGGACGACGGACCCGTCAGCTCCCCGCCGTGCGGAGCCGCCAGCAGACCGCCCTCACGGGCGATCGCGAAGGCGCGGTCGAAGTCCCGGGCCATGCCCCGGCGCTCGTCGTTGGAGAGCCCGAACCCGACCACGCCCCGGTCCGCGTACCGCACCGCGAGCCGCGCCAGGGTGCGGGCCTCCAGAGGGTGCTTCATCCGGTTCGCGGCCACCAGGACCCGCATCCCGAGCCCGGTCTCGCGCGCGGCCGCGTCCACCGCGTCCAGGATGACCTCCATGGCCGGGATCAGACCGCCGAGCAGGGGAGCGTACGAGGTCGGGTCGACCTGGATCTCCAGCCACCCCGAGCCGTCCCGTACGTCCTCCTGGGCCGCCTCGCGGACCAGACGCTGGATGTCCTCGGGCTCCCGCAGGCAGGACCGGGCGATGTCGTACAGGCGCTGGAACCGGAACCAGCCGCGCTCGTCGGTCGCCCGCAGCTTGGGCGGTGTGCCGCTGCTCAGCGCCTCCGGGAGATGGACCCCGTACTTGTCGGCCAGTTCCAGGAGGGTCGTGGGCCGCATCGACCCGGTGAAGTGCAGGTGCAGATGCGCCTTGGGCAGCAGGCTGATGTCGCGGAAAGGGTGCTCGGAAACGTGCTCCATTGAAGGATCTTGCCGCACCCGAATGGACGAATACAGCCCCTTTCCCCGATCGGGACCTTGCTAGAACGTAAAAACGGGCCCCCGGTTCCGAGAACCAGGGGCCCGCCCACTTCCGCGGTAGGTGCTCAGTCGCGCGCTTCCGCCAGCAGCTTCTGGATCCGGGACACGCCCTCCACCAGGTCCTCGTCACCCAGCGCGTACGAGAGCCGCAGGTAGCCCGGCGTACCGAAGGCCTCGCCCGGAACGACCGCGACCTCGGCCTCGTCCAGGATCAGGGCGGCGAGCTCGACCGAGCTCTGCGGGCGCTTGCCGCGGATCTCCTTGCCGAGCAGCCCCTTCACCGACGGGTACACGTAGAACGCGCCCTCCGGGGTCGGGCACAGCACGCCCTCGATCTCGTTGAGCATCCGCACGATCGTCTGCCGGCGGCGGTCGAAGGCCCGGCCCATCTCCGCGACGGCGTCCAGGTTGCCCGAGACGGCGGCCAGCGCGGCCACCTGCGCCACGTTGCTCACGTTGGACGTGGCGTGCGACTGCAGGTTGGTCGCGGCCTTCACCACGTCCTTCGGGCCGATGATCCAGCCCACGCGCCAGCCGGTCATCGCGTACGTCTTCGCGACGCCGTTGACGACGATGCACTTGTCGCGCAGCTCCGGCATGACCGACGGCAGGGAGACCGCGGAGGCCCCGCCGTAGACCAGGTGCTCGTAGATCTCGTCCGTGAGGACCCACAGACCGTGCTCGACGGCCCAGCGGCCGATCGCCTCGGTCTCGGCCTCGCTGTAGACGGCGCCGGTCGGGTTCGACGGGGAGACGAAGAGGACGACCTTGGTCTTCTCCGTGCGCGCCGCCTCCAGCTGCTCCACCGAGACGCGGTAGCCGGTGGTCTCGTCGGCGACGACATCGACCGGGACACCGCCCGCGAGCCGGATCGACTCGGGGTACGTCGTCCAGTACGGGGCCGGGACGATGACCTCGTCGCCCGGGTCGAGGATCGCGGCGAAGGCCTCGTAGATCGCCTGCTTGCCGCCGTTGGTCACCAGGACCTGGGAGGCGTCGACCTCGTAGCCGGAGTCGCGCAGCGTCTTGGCGGCGATCGCGGCCTTCAGCTCGGGCAGACCGCCGGCCGGCGTGTAGCGGTGGTACTTCGGGTTCTTGCACGCCTCGACGGCGGCGTCGACGATGTAGTCCGGGGTCGGGAAGTCGGGCTCACCCGCGCCGAAACCGATCACCGGGCGCCCGGCGGCCTTGAGGGCCTTGGCCTTGGCGTCGACGGCGAGGGTCGCGGACTCGGAGATCGCACCGACGCGGGCGGAGACCCGGCGCTCGGTCGGAGGGGTAGCAGCGCTCATGCGGCCCATGCTCCCAGACCGCCTTCCCGCCCGGCACACAGGTTTCAGGGAGCGGACAGGAACGGTCATTCCTGGTCGTACGAGGGTCCGCGAGGGCTCCCACGTGCTTTCTGTTCGACGCGGCGCTCATGAACACGTACACTCACTGCTCGTTGGCCCGCACAGACCACATCTCACGATGCGGTAGGTTGGGGGAGCCACAAAGGGTCGTAGCTCAATTGGTAGAGCACCGGTCTCCAAAACCGGCGGTTGGGGGTTCAAGTCCCTCCGGCCCTGCTACACACACCGCCAGGATGTGTGCGCATGTACGTACTTCAATGCACCGCCGTGCGGATCCACCCGGCACGGCACTGCCATGACCCGGGATCAGGTGAGAAGCGTGACGGACGCCGTGGGCTCCATCGACATGCCTGATGCCGAGGACGAGGCGCCGGACTCGAAGAAGAAGGCCCGCAAGGGCGGCAAGCGCGGAAAGAAGGGCCCCCTGGGCCGTCTCGCGCTCTTCTACCGCCAGATCGTCGCGGAACTTCGCAAGGTCGTCTGGCCCACTCGCAGCCAGCTGACGACGTACACCACGGTAGTGATTGTCTTCGTTGTCATCATGATCGGCCTTGTGACCGTGATTGACTATGGCTTCCAGGAAGCAGTCAAGTACGTCTTCGGCTGACTTCTTGTTCCACCCCATCTGTATCCAGGAAGAAGCAGCCACCGTGTCTGACCCGAACCTGAACGAGTCCGTTTCCGAGGACGAGCTCGACATCCTCGAGGCGGCCGACGAGGACCAGGCTGAGGCTGCTGACGCCGCTGCGGGCGAGGCTGCCGAAGAGGCCGCCCTCACCATCGTGGACGACTCCGACGAGGACGTCGAGGACGACACCGACGTCGAGTCCGACGAATCCGACGAAGACGAAGACGAGTCCGGCGAGGACACCGACGTCGAGGCCGAGCTCGAAGAGGCCGAGGAGGCCGACGAGGAGCCCGCCGCTCCGGTCGACCCGATCCAGGCCCTCCGTGACGAGCTTCGCGGTCTGCCCGGCGAGTGGTACGTGATCCACACCTACGCGGGCTACGAGAAGCGCGTGAAGGCCAACCTCGAGCAGCGTGCCGTCTCGCTGAACGTCGAGGAGTTCATCTACCAGGCCGAGGTCCCCGAGGAAGAGATCGTCCAGATCAAGAACGGCGAGCGCAAGAACGTCCGGCAGAACAAGCTGCCCGGTTACGTTCTCGTCCGCATGGATCTGACGAACGAGTCCTGGGGCGTCGTCCGTAACACCCCCGGCGTCACCGGCTTCGTGGGCAACGCCTACGACCCGTACCCGCTGACCCTGGACGAGATCGTCAAGATGCTCGCCCCGGAGGCCGAGGAGAAGGCCGCCCGCGAGGCCGCCGAGGCCGAGGGCAAGCCGGCTCCGGCCCGCAAGGTCGAGGTCCAGGTCCTGGACTTCGAGGTCGGCGACTCGGTCACCGTCACCGACGGCCCCTTCGCCACCCTCCAGGCCACGATCAACGAGATCAACGCCGACTCGAAGAAGGTCAAGGGCCTCGTCGAGATCTTCGGTCGCGAGACCCCGGTCGAGCTCAGCTTCGACCAGATCCAGAAGAACTGACCCTCACAGGTTTCCGAGCAGGTCAGAGTGGCTCTCGCAGCCGCTCTGACCTGCTCGGTTTTTAGCCGCACGTCTATACCCGTTATCGTGGTGCGGTATGCCTCCATCCGGATGACCGGATGGCGGGCTGAACACTCTCACTAGGACCCGGAGAGAGCAATGCCTCCCAAGAAGAAGAAGGTCACGGGGCTTATCAAGCTCCAGATCAACGCTGGTGCGGCCAACCCGGCCCCGCCGGTCGGTCCCGCGCTGGGCCAGCACGGCGTCAACATCATGGAGTTCTGCAAGGCCTACAACGCCGCGACCGAGTCGCAGCGTGGCATGGTCGTGCCGGTGGAGATCACGGTCTACGAGGACCGTTCCTTCACCTTCATCACCAAGACTCCGCCGGCCGCCAAGCTGATCCTCAAGGCCGCGGGTGTGGACAAGGGCTCCGGCGAGCCGCACAAGACCAAGGTTGCCAAGCTCACGGCCGCCCAGGTCCGCGAGATCGCCACGGTCAAGCTCCCCGACCTGAACGCCAACGACCTCGACGCCGCGTCGAAGATCATCGCCGGCACCGCCCGTTCCATGGGCATCACGGTCGAGGGCTGATCAGCCCCCTTGTGACCTCAGTGGTAGGGCCAGCGCCGGCCCGCACCACGACTCCACACACCTGAACCAACAGGAGAAGCAGTGAAGCGCAGCAAGGCACTCCGCGCCGCGGACGCCAAGATCGACCGGGAGCGCAACTACGCCCCCCTCGAGGCCGTCCGTCTGGCCAAGGACACCGCCGCCACCAAGTTCGACGGCACCGTCGAGGTCGCCTTCCGCCTGGGCGTCGACCCGCGCAAGGCCGACCAGATGGTCCGTGGCACCGTGAACCTCCCGCACGGCACCGGTAAGACCGCCCGGGTCCTGGTCTTCGCGACCGGTGACCGTGCCGAGGCCGCGATCGCCGCGGGCGCCGACATCGTCGGCTCCGACGAGCTCATCGACGAGATCTCCAAGGGCCAGCGCCTGAACGAGTTCGACGCCGTTGTGGCCACCCCGGACCTCATGGGCAAGGTCGGCCGCCTCGGCCGCGTCCTCGGCCCGCGTGGTCTCATGCCGAACCCGAAGACCGGCACCGTCACCCCCGATGTCGCGAAGGCTGTCAACGACATCAAGGGCGGCAAGATCGAGTTCCGCGTCGACAAGCACTCGAACCTGCACTTCATCATCGGCAAGGTCTCCTTCGACGAGACGAAGCTGGTCGAGAACTACGCCGCGGCTCTGGAGGAGATCCTCCGTCTGAAGCCGTCCGCCGCCAAGGGCCGCTACATCAAGAAGGCGACCCTGACGACGACGATGGGCCCCGGCATCCCGCTGGACTCCAACCGCACCCGCAACCTCCTCGTCGAGGAGGACCCGGCCGCGGTCTGAGCCCATCCGGCTCGCTGAAGTGGTCAGCCGGCCCCCTGCCCCTCCTCGGAGGGGCAGGGGGCCGGTTTTTTCGTACGACGACGTCAGAGCCCTGGGTTACCGTTCAGTCGTACGACGACCAGAAGATCGCAGGGGTGGGGACTCATGGGCATGACCGCATGGAAGCGCGCGGGCGTCTCGCTGACGGCGGTGGCCGTCATCGCCGGTGTCGCGGGCTGTCAGGACGGCGACGGGGGCAAGAAGGCGGCGTCCGCCCCGGCCAAGGCGAAGGCGACGGCGGAGCCGCAGCTCCAGAGCCACGAGGCCGTCACGAAGGTCATCCAGGCCGCCTACAACAAGACCTCGGACGCCAAGTCCGCGAAGATCCGCCTGACCATCACGATGCCGGCCGTCATGGAGGGCGGCGGCACCATGGAGATGACCGGTGTCCAGGGCTGGAACCCCGGAGCCATGGACATCACCATGAAGGGCTCGCTGATGACGGCCGGCGACCCGGACGCCCCCGAGCAGACGCGCATGATCATGCTCGACGACGCCATGTACATGGACGTGGGCGCCGAGCGGGCCGCCGAGATGGACGGCAAGCGCTGGATGAAGGTGGACCTCAAGGGCCAGAAGGGCCAGGACGGGCTGGGCGGCCTGCAGAGCGGCCTGAACCAGGACCCGGCCCAGCAGCTCGCCCTGCTGCTCGAGTCCCCGAACCTCAAGCACATCGGCGCCGAGAAGATCAACGGCGTCCAGGCCCAGCACTACAAGGGCACGCTGAGCTTCGAGCAGATGATGGACGCCAACAAGGCGAAGTCCGCGACCCTCTCCAAGGAGGAGCGCGAGAAGCTCATCGCCAATGTCGAGAAGATCGGCATGAAGGGCTACGACACCGACGTCTGGGTCGACGAGGCCGGCTACCCGGTCCGCATGGTCGTCTCCATGACCACGGCCGTGGGGACCGTGCACATGAAGGGCGACTACACCGACTACGGCCCGAAGGCCGCCGTCAAGGCCCCGCCCGCCAAGGACACGTACGACCTGTCGGAGATGCTGAAGGGGCTCGGCGGCAGCTGAGCCGTACGGGCGGATTTGCTCCCCGCCGCAGACGTCGCGTACTCTTCCACAGAAGCCAAAGACCGCTGGTCGTTGCCGTGTCTCGTAAGAGATCCGGTGGCCGAAGGTTCGCTGAGATGCGAACGGCCCGCGCAGGTGATCGTGGAAGAGTTCCCGGTTCGTTTCGATCCGGTCGAGCTGAGCCCCGTGCGCCTGCGCCGGGGCGTTTCTCTTTGTTCAGCCCCTTCTGAGCGGTCCTCATCACCCGGAAGGAGGCCGACGCTCTATGGCAAGGCCCGACAAGGCTGCCGCGGTAGCCGAGCTTGAGGACAAGTTCCGCAGCTCGAACGCCGTCGTGCTGACCTCGTACACGGGGCTCACCGTGGCGCAGCTCAAGACGCTGCGTCGTTCGCTCGGTGAGAACGCCCAGTACGCCGTGGTGAAGAACACGCTGACCAAGATTGCGGCCAACCAGGCCGGGATCGCGTCGCTCGACGACCAGCTCGCTGGTTCGACCGCGGCCGCCTTCGTCACCGGTGACCCGGTGGAGTCGGCGAAGGCTCTGCGTGACTTCGCCAAGGACAACCCGAACCTCGTCATCAAGGGCGGTGTCCTTGATGGCAAGGCGCTGACCGCCGACGAGTTCAAGAAGCTTGCGGACCTCGAGTCCCGCGAGGTTCTGCTCAGCAAGCTGGCCGGTGCCTTCAAGGGCAAGCAGTCCCAGACTGCTTCGCTCCTCCAGGCGCTGCCGTCGAAGTTCGTCCGCACCGCGGAGGCGCTTCGCGTCAAGCTCGCCGAGCAGGGCGGTGCCGAGTAATTCGGCTCGCGCACTGATCCACGCCGCCTAGTGCGTGGGTCGTAGCGGGCCGTTACGCCCGCCTCTACATACATCCGGCACCTGCCGAATTAGTGGAAGGATCGCCCATCATGGCGAAGCTCTCTCAGGACGACCTCCTCGCCCAGTTCGAGGAGATGACCCTCATCGAGCTCTCCGAGTTCGTGAAGGCCTTCGAGGACAAGTTCGACGTCACCGCTGCCGCCGCCGTCGCCGTTGCCGGCCCGGCCGCCGCTGGCGCCCCGGCCGAGGCCGAGGCCGAGCAGGACGAGTTCGACGTCATCCTCGAGGGTGCCGGCGAGAAGAAGATCCAGGTCATCAAGGTCGTGCGTGAGCTCACCTCCCTGGGTCTGAAGGAGGCCAAGGACCTCGTCGACGGCACCCCGAAGCCGGTTCTCGAGAAGGTCGCCAAGGAGGCCGCGGAGAAGGCTGCCGAGTCCCTCAAGGCTGCCGGCGCCTCCGTCACGGTCAAGTAAGTCCCTGCGGGTCTCCTGACTCGCTCAGGCGCCTCTCAGGCGCCTCGCCAAGGGCGATCACCCATCCGGGTGGTCGCCCTTCGGCGTGCCCGGGAAGGGCGTGGCGAGGGTCGTGCGAGCCGCGGGGAGCGGAGTATGGTGATCTTCGCCGTGCGCCCCCGCTGACCGGGGGGCCTTGACGAACCGCACGCAGCGCGCAATTCTCAGGACGCGTCGTCACAACGATCCGTATCCGAGGCATGGATCGACGGCGGAACGGGCAGTATCGAGGTGCGCCACACGGCGCGAGGTACCGCGGAGTTGAGAACAACGAGGGTCGCGAAAAACCCGCCCTGGACATCAGTGGGCCAAGTGGCTACACTGACCCTTTGCGCTGCCTGTTAGCTGCCCCCTGCCCGTCACCTGGGGCATACCCTCGCGACAGCATTGTCGGCAGACCTGACCTGACCTGGGCCTTTGGCCACATCAGGAATCGTCTGTCCCTGTGCGTCGCTGGGGACCGGTACGCGCGTAGTGAGTCCGAGCCCTCGGAAGGACCCCCTCTTGGCCGCCTCGCGCAACGCCTCGACCAATACGAACAACGGCGCCAGCACCGCCCCGCTGCGCATCTCCTTTGCAAAGATCAAGGAGCCCCTCGAGGTTCCGAACCTCCTCGCGCTGCAGACCGAGAGCTTTGACTGGCTGCTCGGCAATGCCGCATGGAAGGCTCGCGTCGAGGCAGCTCTCGAGTCGGGACAGGACGTCCCCAGGAAGTCGGGTCTGGAAGAGATCTTCGAGGAGATCTCTCCGATCGAGGACTTCTCCGGGTCGATGTCGCTGACCTTCCGCGACCACCGCTTCGAGCCCCCGAAGAACTCGATCGACGAGTGCAAGGACCGTGACTTCACGTACGGTGCCCCGCTCTTCGTCACCGCCGAGTTCACGAACAACGAGACCGGCGAGATCAAGTCCCAGACGGTCTTCATGGGCGACTTCCCGCTCATGACGAACAAGGGCACCTTCGTCATCAACGGCACCGAGCGTGTCGTTGTCTCGCAGCTGGTCCGTTCGCCGGGCGTCTACTTCGACTCCTCGATCGACAAGACGTCCGACAAGGACATCTTCTCGGCCAAGATCATCCCGTCCCGGGGTGCCTGGCTGGAGATGGAGATCGACAAGCGCGACATGGTCGGTGTCCGCATCGACCGCAAGCGCAAGCAGTCCGTCACCGTCCTCCTGAAGGCGCTCGGCTGGACCACCGAGCAGATCCTGCAGGAGTTCGGCGAGTACGAGTCCATGCGCGCCACCCTGGAGAAGGACCACACCCAGGGCCAGGACGACGCGCTGCTCGACATCTACCGCAAGCTGCGTCCGGGCGAGCCGCCGACCCGCGAGGCCGCTCAGACGCTGCTCGAGAACCTCTACTTCAACCCGAAGCGCTACGACCTCGCGAAGGTCGGCCGCTACAAGGTGAACAAGAAGCTCGGCGCGGACGAGCCGCTGGACGCCGGTGTCCTGACCACCGACGACATCATCGCCACGATCAAGTACCTCGTGAAGCTCCACGCGGGCGAGACCGAGACGATCGGCGAGTCGGGCCGGGAGATCGTCGTCGAGACCGACGACATCGACCACTTCGGCAACCGTCGTCTGCGCAACGTCGGCGAGCTCATCCAGAACCAGGTCCGTACGGGTCTGGCTCGTATGGAGCGCGTCGTGCGTGAGCGCATGACCACCCAGGACGTCGAGGCGATCACGCCGCAGACCCTGATCAACATCCGGCCGGTCGTCGCCTCCATCAAGGAGTTCTTCGGCACCAGCCAGCTGTCGCAGTTCATGGACCAGAACAACCCGCTGTCGGGTCTGACGCACAAGCGTCGTCTCTCGGCGCTGGGTCCCGGTGGTCTGTCCCGTGAGCGGGCCGGCTTCGAGGTCCGAGACGTGCACCCGTCCCACTACGGACGCATGTGCCCGATCGAGACCCCCGAAGGCCCGAACATCGGTCTGATCGGTTCGCTCGCCTCGTACGGCCGCGTCAACGCGTTCGGCTTCATCGAGACGCCGTACCGCAAGGTCGTCGACGGTCAGGTCACCGACGAGGTCGACTACATCACCGCCGACGAGGAGGACCGCTTCGTCATCGCCCAGGCGAACGCGACCCTGAACGACGAGCTCCGCTTCACCGAGCCGCGCGTTCTGGTCCGCCGCCGTGGTGGCGAGGTCGACTACGTCCCGCCGACCGAGGTCGACTACATGGACGTCTCGCCGCGCCAGATGGTGTCGGTCGCGACGGCCATGATCCCCTTCCTCGAGCACGACGACGCCAACCGTGCCCTCATGGGCGCGAACATGATGCGTCAGGCGGTGCCGCTGATTAAGTCCGAGGCCCCGCTCGTCGGTACCGGCATGGAGTACCGCTGTGCCACCGACGCCGGTGACGTGCCGAAGGCCGACAAGGACGGTGTCGTCCAGGAGGTCTCGGCCGACTACATCACCGTCGCCAACGACGACGGCACGTACACCACGTACCGGATGGCCAAGTTCTCCCGCTCGAACCAGGGCACCTCGGTCAACCAGAAGGTCGTCGTCTCCGAGGGCGACCGGGTCATCGAGGGCCAGGTCCTCGCCGACGGTCCGGCCACCGAGAACGGTGAGATGGCGCTCGGCAAGAACCTGCTCGTGGCGTTCATGCCGTGGGAGGGTCACAACTACGAGGACGCGATCATCCTGTCGCAGCGCCTCGTGCAGGACGACGTCCTCTCCTCGATCCACATCGAGGAGCACGAGGTCGACGCCCGTGACACCAAGCTCGGCCCGGAGGAGATCACCCGGGACATCCCGAACGTCTCCGAGGAGGTCCTCGCCGACCTCGAC
Organism: Streptomyces sp. NPDC056222; assembly: GCF_042264065.1. NCBI lineage: Bacteria > Bacillati > Actinomycetota > Actinomycetes > Kitasatosporales > Streptomycetaceae > Streptomyces > Streptomyces sp. NPDC056222. The sequence goes on from NZ_JBHJTL010000017.1 coordinate 92,668, forward strand.
GAGCGCGGCATCATCCGTATCGGTGCCGAGGTCGTCGCCGGCGACATCCTCGTCGGCAAGGTCACGCCCAAGGGTGAGACCGAGCTGACCCCGGAGGAGCGTCTGCTCCGCGCGATCTTCGGTGAGAAGGCGCGTGAGGTCCGTGACACCTCGCTGAAGGTGCCGCACGGCGAGACCGGCAAGGTCATCGGCGTCCGCGTCTTCGACCGCGAGGAGGGCGACGAGCTTCCCCCGGGCGTGAACCAGCTGGTCCGCGTCTACGTCGCCCAGAAGCGCAAGATCACCGATGGTGACAAGCTCGCCGGCCGTCACGGCAACAAGGGTGTCATCTCGAAGATCCTTCCGATCGAGGACATGCCGTTCCTCGAGGACGGAACTCCGGTCGACATCATCCTCAACCCGCTGGGTGTCCCGTCCCGAATGAACCCGGGACAGGTCCTGGAGATCCACCTCGGCTGGCTCGCCAGCCGCGGCTGGGACGTCTCCGGTCTCGCGGACGACTGGGCGCAGCGCCTGCAGGCCATCGGTGCCGACCAGGTCGCGCCGGGCACCAACGTCGCCACCCCGGTCTTCGACGGTGCGCGTGAGGACGAGCTCGCGGGTCTGCTGCAGCACACGATCCCGAACCGCGACGGCGAGCGCATGGTGCTCCCGTCCGGCAAGGCGCGTCTGTTCGACGGCCGCTCCGGTGAGCCGTTCCCGGACCCGATCTCGGTCGGGTACATGTACATCCTCAAGCTCCACCACCTGGTCGACGACAAGCTGCACGCCCGGTCGACCGGTCCGTACTCGATGATCACCCAGCAGCCGCTGGGTGGTAAGGCCCAGTTCGGTGGCCAGCGCTTCGGTGAGATGGAGGTGTGGGCGCTGGAGGCATACGGCGCCGCGTACGCCCTCCAGGAGCTGCTGACGATCAAGTCCGACGACGTGACCGGCCGCGTGAAGGTCTACGAGGCCATCGTCAAGGGCGAGAACATCCCTGAGCCCGGCATCCCCGAGTCCTTCAAGGTGCTCATCAAGGAGATGCAGTCCCTGTGCCTCAACGTGGAGGTGCTGTCCTCGGACGGCATGTCCATCGAGATGCGCGACACCGACGAGGACGTCTTCCGCGCAGCGGAGGAGCTCGGTATCGACCTGTCCCGGCGCGAGCCGAGCAGCGTCGAAGAGGTCTGACGGGAGTCCGGTACGGGGGCTCAGCAATGAGCCCCCGGCCGGCCCCAGGACCCCCGTTTCAGACCCCAAGACTTACAACCCTGAGAGGGATTGACGCATAGTGCTCGACGTCAACTTCTTCGATGAGCTCCGGATCGGTCTGGCCACCGCTGACGACATCCGTCAGTGGAGCCACGGCGAGGTCAAGAAGCCTGAGACCATCAACTACCGCACGCTCAAGCCCGAGAAGGACGGACTCTTCTGCGAGAAGATCTTCGGTCCGACCCGGGACTGGGAGTGCTACTGCGGCAAGTACAAGCGTGTCCGCTTCAAGGGCATCATCTGTGAGCGGTGTGGCGTCGAGGTCACCCGCGCCAAGGTGCGTCGTGAGCGGATGGGCCACATCGAGCTCGCCGCCCCCGTCACCCACATCTGGTACTTCAAGGGCGTCCCGTCGCGCCTCGGATACCTGCTGGACCTCGCGCCGAAGGACCTCGAGAAGGTCATCTACTTCGCCGCGTACATGATCACGTTCGTGGACGACGAGCGTCGTACGCGTGACCTGCCCTCGCTGGAGGCGCACGTCTCCGTCGAGCGTCAGCAGATCGAGAACCGTCGCGACTCCGACCTGGAGGCCCGCGCCAAGAAGCTCGAGACCGACCTGGCCGAGCTCGAGGCCGAGGGTGCCAAGGCCGACGTGCGCCGCAAGGTGCGCGAGGGCGCCGAGCGTGAGATGAAGCAGCTGCGCGACCGTGCGCAGCGCGAGATCGACCGTCTCGACGAGGTCTGGAGCCGCTTCAAGAACCTCAAGGTCCAGGACCTGGAGGGCGACGAGCTCCTCTACCGCGAGCTACGTGACCGTTTCGGCACGTACTTCGACGGTTCGATGGGTGCCGCGGCGCTGCAGAAGCGTCTGGAGTCCTTCGACCTCGAGGAGGAGGCCGAGCGCCTCCGCGAGATCATCCGTACCGGCAAGGGCCAGAAGAAGACCCGTGCGCTCAAGCGCCTCAAGGTCGTCTCCGCGTTCCTGCAGACCGCGAACAGCCCCAAGGGCATGGTTCTCGACTGCGTGCCGGTGATCCCGCCGGACCTGCGTCCGATGGTGCAGCTGGACGGTGGCCGCTTCGCGACCTCCGACCTGAACGACCTGTACCGCCGTGTGATCAACCGCAACAACCGTCTGAAGCGTCTGCTCGACCTCGGTGCCCCCGAGATCATCGTGAACAACGAGAAGCGGATGCTCCAGGAGGCGGTCGACGCCCTCTTCGACAACGGCCGTCGTGGTCGCCCGGTCACGGGCCCCGGCAACCGTCCGCTGAAGTCCCTCAGCGACATGCTGAAGGGTAAGCAGGGTCGATTCCGTCAGAACCTGCTCGGTAAGCGTGTGGACTACTCCGCGCGTTCCGTCATCGTCGTCGGTCCGCAGCTGAAGCTGCACCAGTGTGGTCTTCCCAAGGCCATGGCGCTGGAGCTCTTCAAGCCGTTCGTGATGAAGCGCCTGGTCGACCTGAACCACGCGCAGAACATCAAGAGCGCCAAGCGGATGGTCGAGCGCGGCCGCACGGTCGTGTACGACGTCCTCGAAGAGGTCATCGCCGAGCACCCGGTTCTGCTGAACCGTGCGCCCACGCTGCACCGCCTCGGCATCCAGGCCTTCGAGCCCCAGCTGGTCGAGGGCAAGGCCATCCAGATCCACCCGCTCGTCTGCACCGCGTTCAACGCGGACTTCGACGGTGACCAGATGGCCGTCCACCTGCCGCTCTCCGCGGAGGCGCAGGCCGAGGCCCGCATCCTGATGCTGTCCTCGAACAACATCCTCAAGCCGGCCGACGGCCGTCCGGTCACGATGCCGACCCAGGACATGGTCCTCGGTCTGTTCTTCCTGACCACCGACGGTGAGCTCCGTGACACCAAGGGCGAGGGCCGTGCGTTCGGCTCCACGGCCGAGGCGATCATGGCGTTCGACGCCGGCGAGCTCGCGCTGCAGTCGCAGATCGACATCCGCTTCCCGATCGGCACCGTTCCGCCGCGCGGCTGGGTTCCCCCGGTCGCCGAGGAGGGCGAGCCGGAGTGGCAGCAGGGTGACTCGTTCCGCCTGCGTACGTCGCTGGGCCGTGCGCTCTTCAACGAGCTGCTGCCCGAGGACTACCCGTTCGTCGACTACTCGGTCGGCAAGAAGCAGCTCTCCGAGATCGTCAACGACCTCGCCGAGCGCTACCCCAAGGTCATCGTGGCGGCGACGCTCGACAACCTGAAGGCGGCGGGCTTCTACTGGGCGACCCGTTCCGGCGTCACCGTGGCCATCTCGGACGTTGTCGTCCCGGAGGCCAAGAAGGCGATCGTCAAGGGCTGGGAAGAGCAGGACGAGAAGGTCCAGAAGCAGTACGAGCGCGGTCTCATCACCAAGGAAGAGCGCACTCAGGAGCTCATCAACATCTGGACCAAGGCGACCAACGAGGTTGCCGAGGCGATGAATGAGAACTTCCCCAAGACGAACCCCATCTTCATGATGGTTGACTCGGGTGCCCGAGGAAACATGATGCAGATGCGTCAGATCGCCGGTATGCGTGGTCTGGTGTCGAACGCCAAGAACGAGACGATTCCCCGTCCCATCAAGGCGTCCTTCCGTGAGGGTCTCTCCGTCCTCGAGTACTTCATCTCGACGCACGGTGCCCGTAAGGGTCTGGCCGACACCGCCCTGCGTACCGCCGACTCGGGTTACCTGACCCGTCGTCTGGTGGACGTCTCGCAGGACGTGATCATCCGCGAGGAGGACTGTGGCACCGAGCGCGGTCTGAAGCTGCGGATCGCCGAGAAGGGTGCCGACGGCATCCTGCGGAAGACGGACGACGTCGAGACCTCCGTGTACGCGCGGATGCTCGCCGAGGACGTCGTCGTGGACGGCAAGGTCATCGCGCCGGCCAACGTCGACCTGGGTGACGTGCTCATCGACGCCCTCGTGGGCGCCGGCGTGGAGGAGGTCAAGACCCGCTCGGTCCTGACCTGTGAGTCCGCCGTCGGTACCTGTGCCTTCTGCTACGGCCGTTCGCTGGCCACCGGCAAGCTGGTCGACATCGGTGAGGCGGTCGGCATCATCGCCGCCCAGTCCATCGGTGAGCCCGGTACCCAGCTGACGATGCGTACCTTCCACACCGGTGGTGTGGCCGGTGACGACATCACCCAGGGTCTGCCCCGTGTTGTCGAGCTCTTCGAGGCCCGTCAGCCCAAGGGTGTCGCCCCGATCTCGGAGGCGGCCGGCCGCGTCCGTATCGAGGAGACCGAGAAGACCAAGAAGATCGTCGTCACCCCGGACGACGGCAGCGATGAGACGGCGTTCCCGATCTCGAAGCGTGCCCGTCTGCTGGTGGGCGAGGGCGACCACGTCGAGGTGGGCCAGAAGCTCACCGTGGGTGCCACCAACCCGCACGACGTGCTGCGGATCCTCGGTCAGCGCGCGGTCCAGGTCCACCTGGTCGGCGAAGTCCAGAAGGTCTACAACTCGCAGGGTGTGTCGATCCACGACAAGCACATCGAGATCATCATCCGGCAGATGCTGCGCCGTGTGACGATCATCGAGTCCGGCGACGCGGAGCTGCTGCCGGGCGAGCTCGTCGAGCGCTCGAAGTTCGAGACCGAGAACCGTCGTGTGGTCACCGAGGGCGGTCACCCCGCCTCCGGCCGTCCGCAGCTGATGGGTATCACCAAGGCCTCGCTGGCGACGGAGTCCTGGCTGTCGGCCGCCTCCTTCCAGGAGACGACCCGAGTCCTGACGGATGCGGCGATCAACGCCAAGTCCGACAGCCTCATCGGCCTCAAGGAGAACGTCATCATCGGTAAGCTCATCCCGGCCGGTACGGGTCTGTCCCGCTACCGCAACATCCGGGTGGAGCCGACCGAGGAGGCCAAGGCCGCGATGTACTCGGCCGTCGGCTACGACGACATCGACTACTCGCCGTTCGGCACCGGCTCCGGCCAGGCCGTTCCGCTGGAGGACTACGACTACGGTCCGTACAACCAGTAAGTCGTGCGAACCGAAGGGCGGGACCCCCACACCCGGGTGCCGCCCCGCCGCAATTTCGAATCAAGTGGACTAACGGGCGCGCAGCCCCCAAACCGCGTGCCACAGGCCGGGGCTGAGCCAAA